>JBEBGU010000001.1:0-48086 GCA_040081325.1 Prosthecobacter sp. | reverse complement strand
GAGCTTCCGGTGGCAAAGCAACGCACCACCAAGATTCATAATCGGGGCAATTTCCTGGATCAATCAACGCCCGTCACGCCAGCCATGCTGAGCGCTGTGGGAAAGGTGCCTGCGGGCCTGCCGATGAATCGCATCGGCCTTGCTCAGTGGCTGGTGAATACGGACAATCCTCTGACGCCGCGTGTGTGGGCAAACCGTGTCTGGGCGCGCATCTTTGGCCTCGGCATCGTGGAGACGGAGGAGGACTTTGGGGCACTGGGCACGCCGCCTGCGAATCCCATGCTGCTCGATCTGCTCGCTGCCGAGTATCGCGATAAAGGCTGGTCGCTGAAGACGCTCATCAAGTTCATCGTGATGAGTGACACCTATCGCCAGGCGTCTGAAATCACGCCATCACTGATCGAAAGTGATCCGCGTAATGCGCTGGCCTCACGCGGAGCTCGGTATCGGCTCAGTGCTGAAGTAGTGCGGGATTCTGCGCTCGCGATTTCGGGGCTGCTTTCTGCCAAAATGGGTGGCCCGCCCGTGATGCCACCGCAGCCCGCCGGACTCTGGCGCACGATTTACAATGGTAAGACCTGGGTGGATGCCGAGGGTGAGGACAGGCACCGTCGCAGCCTCTACACTTACCTGAAGCGCACCACTCCCTATCCTTCATTTATCACGTTTGACGGGGGCAGCGGTGAGGTTTGCCAAATCAGGCGTATCCGCACGAATACGCCACTCCAGGCTCTCGTGACTCTGAATGACCCGGTGTTTCTCGAAGCGGCGGCTGCTCTTGCTGCGAAAGCCTATGTGGCGGGTAAGGACGATGCCAGCCGCGCCATCCAAGGACTTCAGTTCGCGCTATGTCGCCCAGTGCAGGAGTCCGAAACGAAGCCTCTGCGGGCGTTGCACTCCGCCACTTTGGCCGACTTCACAAAGTCGCCCGAAATGGCCGATGAACTCATCCGATCCACCCGTGGCAGGCTGCCAGCGGGAGCCGCTGCCGCAGACTTCGCCGCGTGGATCGTCACGGCGAATGCGATTCTGAATCTCGACGAACTCCTTACCCGCCATTGAATCATGACACCCGATCTCATCCATGCTAGAGCCATCACGCGGCGTCATTTTTTTCAAACCGCAGGCATCGGCCTCGGTGCGATGGCGCTGCGCTCACTGAGTGCCGCCTCCGCACCCAGACAGCACGCCACTTTGCCTGCACGGGCGAAACGAGTCATCTACCTGCACATGGCGGGATCGCCGTCGCAGTTGGAAATGTTCGACTACAAGCCGGAACTGCTAAAGCTACATCTCAAAGACGCGCCACCGTCATTTCTTGAGGGCAAACGATTCGCCTTCATCAAAGGTGTGCCAAAGGTGCTAGCCGCGCAGGCAAACTTTGCCCAGCATGGGCAGAGCGGGCAGTGGATGAGCGATCTGTTGCCTCAAATGGCGAGGGTGATCGACAAGATTTCCGTCATCCGCTCGGTGCATACGGATCAGTTCAATCACGCCCCTGCGCAGCTCTTTGTGCAGACGGGATCGCCGCGTCTCGGGAATCCCTCCATCGGCTCCTGGGTGACGTATGGCCTCGGAAGTGAAAACACCGACCTTCCCGGTTTTGTGGTGCTGCTCAGCGGTGGCAAGACGCCAGATGGTGGCAAGTCGCTGTGGGGCTCCGGCTTTTTGCCCAGCGTGTATCAGGGCGTCCAGTGTCGCACCAGTGGCGACCCCGTATTGTATCTCAGCGACCCCAAAGGCATGGACCGCCCCATGCGCCGCCGCATGTTGGATGCCATCGCGCAGATGAATGAGGCCGAGCACCGCCGCGGTGGTGATGCGGAGACGCTCACCCGCATCGCTCAATACGAACTTGCCTATCGCATGCAAACTTCCGTGCCCGAGGTGATGGACATCTCCAAAGAACCCGAGCACATCCTCAAGCTCTACGGTGCAAAGCCCGGCAATGTCTCCGATGCGGAGACCTCCTCCGCTGATCCTCGCACACTCTACAAAGGTGATGATCCCACCTTTGCTAACAACTGCGTGCTCGCACGCCGCTTGATCGAGAATGGTGTGCGCTTCGTCCAGCTCTACGATTGGGGCTGGGATCACCACGGATCATCGCTCGGTGAAAGCATCGACGAGACGTTACCCATCAAGTGTCAGCAGATTGACCGCGCCATCAGCGGCCTCATCATCGACCTCGAACAACGTGGCCTGCTAGACGACACGCTAATCGTGTGGGGCGGCGAGTTTGGCCGCACACCGATGATGCAAAACAACGTGCGCAGCGAGATCAAAAAAGGCTTCGTCGGGCGCGATCACCATCCCTTTGGCTACACCATGTGGATGGCAGGCGGCGGCATCAAGCCCGGCCTCTCCCACGGCCAGACCGACGAGTTCGGCTACTACCCGGTAGAGGATGCCGTCAGCGTCCGTGACCTTCAAGCCACCATCCTGCACCAGCTCGGACTCGATCCGCATCGCTTTCACTTCCCCTACCAAGGACTCGACAACCGCCTCATCGGTCCAACGGAGGAAGGCAAAGTGCTCAAGGCACTGCTCGCGTAAAGGACCCACGCAATGAAGCCATTCCTCGCCCTCATCACTACGCTTTGTCTCATGCCATTGTCCGCATGGGCACTCGTCACGGATAAACCTGCTACCGCTGCCGAAGACAAAATACCTGCGCCGGACAATATCACCCTCTTCGCTGGAGAATACGCCCTCACCGTTGCGCGCAAAACTGGCTGGACATTCCGCACACTGAGCTATCAGGGTAAGACCATTCTCGTGCCCACAGGCTGGATGCAGCCCGTGCTGAATGTGAAAGTCAGCGAGGGCAAAACCGACTTCATTGGCACTGGCCACGGCGGCGAGCTGGTATCTACGCTGGAACTCACCAGCAACGGTGCGCCCGTGCCCCTCAAGCCGGATCAGTCCGAATACCGCGCAGCCGATGGCGCAGCGCTAGTGCTGACAAAGCGCTCCAGGATAGGCCCGTATGAGCACCGTTCCGTGCTGGAGCTATCCCCCACGACCTTCACGCAGAACTACTTTTTCGAGATCAAAGGCGACACACAAAGCGTGAACTACCTCTATGCCTTCATGCACATTTTTGCCAAAGCGATGAGCCACTATCGCATGGACTTATCGCAGGGTGAATCCCTCACCGGCGTCATGCCGGACGTAACGGATGTCGAGTATTTGCCAGGGCAGGACAAGGTCGCCAGCATCTCCATGTTCGCGCCCACCGAAGGCCTCGCAGCCGTGCTCGTATTCAGTGAGCCTATCGCCTCGCGACAAAAGAAAGGCCACTTCCTCGTCGCAAGACCTATGGACAACAAATTCTACAGCCAAGTCACACCGAGCACCACGCCGGGTGACAAATTTGAATACCATCTGAAACTACGCTGCACCGCTGCCACCTTGGAAACCTTCCCCAGCGTCACAAAAGACCTCGTGGATGACCTCTCCAAGAATTTCGCAAAGAAGCCATCCCCGGCGACAAAGCCCACTGCCTCTAACGAGCCAACCACCAGCACCGACACCGTCACCTTTGACGCATCGCAGCTCAAAGAGCCCCGCCGTGGCAATGTCGGCTTCCTCCACGGCATCTTTCCCAATGTGCTGCCGCATGAGTGGGTGACAGACCTCAAGCCCACCCTCTGGCGGGGATTCACCAGCCACCGCAGCACAGCCAAACCTGAGCCCGGCTTACTTGGGATCGAAGGGTTCAAGTATCTCCGAGACACCATCCTTGTGCCTAGACAGCTCATGGTCGTCCAAGAACTCATCCGCAACGAACCCTATAAATCGATGGTCGCGAATGAGGGGCTAGAGGCCGCGTCCGCAGCCCTCGCCCGTGATGCTAAAACAGGCGGCTATCAGTTCGAATGGGACGTGATCAACGAACCCGTAATCGCTGAGGGCGGGCGCTTTGCCGACATGGAGCAGTTCATGAACGAAGTGTGGAACCCCACCGTGCGGGGCATACGCAGCGTGGACCCCAAGGCGAAAATTCATGGCCCTTCTTTAACATTTGTGAGTGCCTACAACCAAGGCTGCCATGAGAAACTCTTTGACCTGCTCACCCGCGCCCACGCCGCAGGCACACTGCCCAACTATGTGAACTGGCACTGCCAAGACGGCTACGATATCGCCAAAGCACACGGCATACTCGCCGACGAAATCCGTGCCTTTTACCGCGATCATCACACCCCACTAGACGGCATGACCTGCGGCGAAACCGTCAGACCCGGTGACGAGCGCAACACCAGCCCCGCAGTCGCCATTGATGTCTTTGCCACCGCCGAGATCCACAACGTCGATCAAATCCGCGCCTGCTGGGGCTCCGTCAAAGTCTATGACCAAGACCTCAACCGCATCCCGACCCTGTGCGGACTCCTGAACAAAGACTGGACTGGCCGCCGAGGCGTCTGGTGGACGCATCGTTTTTATTCTCAAAGCAAAGGCAGGCGTATCGCCTGCATCGAAGGCCCCAGTGGCAGCGAGCACCTGGTGGCGCTTGGTTTTGCCGACTTAGCGCATAGCAAGCTGCGCCTCATGGTAGGTCTGCGGGATGGCGTCCAATCATCGCTGACAGCCAGCATCAAAGTGTCCTATCTGTCGGAGGTCGCCACCGTGGCGAAAAACGGAACCGTAAAAGTCTCGATCTGGGAAAACCCACAAACCGAAGGAGCCGTGACACTCGAAAAGCCTACCCAGAGCCAACGAATCGCCGTGATCGACAACACCGTCACACTCACGGCAAACCTTGCTCCCTGGGGCGCCGCATTGATTGAGATCGCCCCCTGAGCAAAACACCATGAATCGTCCCACCTCTCCCAACACCACACCGCCCTCAGGTCTCCACGCATGAGCAGGCTCACTCTCCATCAGCCCCAAGCGCAGGTTTTTATCCCAGATCGTGTGCCGCAGACGGAAGCAGCGGCCTTCTCGCGCATCACCCATCTCGGCATCGGCGCACACCAGGATGACCTGGAGTTCATGGCCTTTCACGGCATCTTAAACTGCTACCGAAAACCTGACCAATGGTTTGGCGGCGTGACCTGCACCGATGGTGCTGGCAGCGCACGCAGCGGGCGCTATGAGCACTACTCAGACGAGGATATGCAGCGTGTGCGCATTGAGGAGCAAAACAACGCCGCCATCGTCGGAGGCTATGGAGCTATGATTCAACTCGGCTACCCCAGCAGCGTGGTTAAGTCCCCGCATGTTCACTCATTGCAAACTGATCTCCTGAGCATTCTCAGGGCCACACAGCCCCAAGTGGTATATACGCACAATCCAGCCGACAAACATGATACGCACATTGGCGTCGTTGTTGCCACGCTTGACGCCCTGCGGGAACTCCCGCCAGAACAGCGCCCGCAGGCCGTCTATGGATGCGAGGTATGGCGGAATCTGGACTGGATGCTAGACGACGAGAAAGTGCTCCTCAATCTCAGTGGTCACGAAAGCCTCGCCGCCGCTCTCAGTAGCCTTTTCGACTCTCAAATCGCTGGAGGCAAACGCTACGACCTAGCCGTGACCGGACGCCACCGCGCCAATGCCACGTTTCTCGATGCGCACAGCACGGACGAGAGCAGCACCATCGCCTACGCCATGGACCTCACTCCGCTGATCACCGATCCCACAACCGACATCATCGACTATGTGCTCAGCGCCATCCAACGCTTTGAACACGACGTGCGACAAAACTTAAGCCGCAAGCTCGGCATCCAGCGAACCACACACGTATGAGCAAAAAATACAACGTCGGCATGATCGGCTATGGCTGGGCTGCCCTAGCACACATCGCCGCCATCAATGCGACCAAGCAAGCCCAAGTCACAGCCGTCTATTCATCCCGCCCGCTGAATGATGCCGAACTCAGCGCGAAGCATGGCCACCCAATGCGAAGCTATCAGAACCTGGACGAGATGCTGGCCAGTCCCGATATCCACATCGTGGACATCACAAGTTATCCCAGCCAGCACAGGGATCAGGCCGTAGCAGCCGCAAAAGCTGGTAAGCACCTCATTCTGGAGAAGCCCATGGCCAACACGCCAGAGGAAGTGAATGACATCGTCGCCGCTGCAACGGCTAATCAAGTGCATGGCTGCGTCTGCTTTGAGTGCCGATTCTCCAATCAATTCACTGTAACAAAAGCCGTCATCGACCAAGGGCTGCTCGGCGACCTGCACTACGCTGAAGTGGATTACTACCACGGCATCGGCCCGTGGTATGGGCAGTTCCGCTGGAACACCGGCAAGAAAGAGGGTGGTAGCTCCCTGCTCACCGCAGGCTGCCACGCGCTAGATGCCCTATTGATGATGATGGATTTCGGCGTGGAGAACGTCAGTAGCATGAGTAGCCGCTCAAGTAGTGAGATCTTCACTGCCTATGAATACGACACCTCTAGCGTGACGCTCATTCGGTTTAAAAACGGCAGCATCGGTAAGTGTGCCGCCATCGTGGATTGCCTACAGCCCTACTATTTTCACACCCACTTGATCGGCAGCCACGGAAGCCTACTCGACAACAAATTTCATTCTAGCAAACTGAGCACCGATAAAGGTAGCTGGAGCAATCTCTCGATGAAGATGCTCGATAGTGGCGATGTCTCCGATCACCCGTATCAGAGCCAATTTCAAGCTTTCTTCGATGCACTGGATGAAGGCAAGGACATGCCGCTCACGAGCTTAAAAATCTCCGCACAGACCTTTGCCGTTATCTTCGCTGCGGATGAGAGCGCCCAACATGGCGGCAAACTCGTCCAGCTTTGATGATTGCCCGAGCAGCCCACTATTTCTTCCTATGAACCGCTCTGTTCTCATCCGTTTGTGGATCATGGTGTTTCTGCACTACTTCGTTTGGGGGGCGTGGTATGTGACGATGGGCACCTATACCACAGTGCAGTTGGGATTCACGGGCGTGCAAGTAGGCTTAGTCTATGGCAGCACGGCTGTTGGTGCACTGGTGTCTCCATTTATCGTCGGCATCATCGCGGACCGCTATTTTGCCACCCAACGAATCTTGGCTGTCTTACACCTACTGGGTGCCTGCCTACTATACCTGGTATCAACTCTTTCCGAGTTTAATTCCTTTTACCCTGCCCTGCTGGCCTACACCGTTACTTACATGGCAGGGCATGGGCTTACCAATGCTCTCGCTCTTCATCACTCAAAGAATCCTGCGAAGGATTTCCCTCTAGTCATGGTCATGGCCAGTGTCGGCTGGATCGTGGCTGGCGTGACAATAAGCTGCTTGAAGCTAGAAGGCTCTGCCGGGATGTTCCGACTCTCTGCGGGTGCTGCCCTGCTGATGGGACTTTACTCTTTCACGCTGCCACATACACCACCGAAAGGTGCCGGCGCGTCACCATCTATTGGCGGGCTACTTGGTTTTGATGCGCTCAAGCTAATGCGTGACCGCTCCTTTGCAGCGTTCATGGTTTGCTCATTTTTAATCTGTGTGCCGTTGAGCTTCTACTTTAGTTGGCTGAACGTGTTCATGAGTGAGATGCATATCTCAAACACCGCAGCCAAAATGACGTTAGGTCAGGGTTCGGAAATCCTATTTCTGCTGCTCTTGCCTATGTTGTTGAGGCGTATCGGAGCGAAAAGAATTCTGTTACTCGGGATTGTCGCATGGACAGTCAGATTTGTGCTATTCGCATGCTTTCATCAGAATCCGTCTGCTTTGTGGATGCTCTTCGCTGGAATCCTGCTGCACGGCATGTGCTATGACTTTATTTTTGTGATGGGGCGCATGTATGTGGACAAACACGCGGGTGAAGACATTCGAGGCGCAGCGCAAGGGCTGCATTCCACAATCACGCTGGGCGCAGGCATGTTTATCGGTTCCTGGCTCTCTGGCAGGATTGCCCAGCACTACACCCAAGAAGGCGTTCACGCATGGCAGCCCATCTGGCTGATTCCCGCTGCCATTGGAGCTACGTTGGCCATCATATTTGCGATCTTCTTTAGAGACGAACGTCTCCCCTCAAAACCAAATTACACATCCATCTAATTCCATTTCATGACTCCTTACACCTCTTCAACAGGCAACGAACCTGATCCTCTTACCGCAGCCTATGAAAAAGTTCCCACTCATCTATTTATCGATTCGTTATCTGCGGCTCGCGCCCTCGCGGCCGAGGTCAGGGAGTTAATCACAAGTCGCGCGAAAGAGGGAAGAAACGCAGTGCTAGGCCTCGCTACGGGCTCAACTCCATTGCCATTCTACCGCGAACTCATCCGTCTTCATCGGGAAGAAGGATTGAGCTTTGCCAATGTCGTCTCCTTCAATCTCGACGAATACTGCGGACTGGCAGTCGATCACCCAGAGAGCTATGCACGCTTTATGAGTGATCAGTTGTTTGACCACATTGATTTGCCAAAACAAAATATCCATATTCCCAGCGGCGCGGTTCCTGGCGACCTTATCTTTGCGCACTGCCGTAACTATGAGGAGATGATCCAAGCCGCTGGTGGCATCGACATTCAAATTCTCGGCATCGGGCGCACTGGGCACATAGGCTTCAATGAACCCGGCTCAAGCCGTGACTGCCGCACGCGACGAATCACCTTGGATCGGGTGACACGCCAGGACGCGGCAGCTGATTTTCGTGGAGAGGAGAACGTGCCTCGATTTGCCATTACGATGGGCGTCGGCACCATCCTTAATGCCCGCAAGATCGTGCTCATGGCGTGGGGTGATAATAAGGCAGAAATCGTGCAGAAGGCCGTGGAAGGGCAAGTCACGGATGCCATCTCGGCATCGTTTCTCCAGGAGCATCAGGATGCTCGTTTCTTTATTGATGCGAGTGCGTCTTGTGAGCTAACGCGAATCAAACTGCCGTGGCTGGTAGGTCCGGTGGACTGGACGCCAAACGAAGTGAGGCGTGCCGTTTGCTGGCTCTCCTCGAGTCTCAATTGTCCAGTGCTTATGCTCACTGACGAGCATTACAATGAGCACGGTCTCAGTGATTTGCTAAGCGATAAGGGACCAGCCTATCAGTTGAACATTCGGATCTTTAACGAAATGCAGCATACCATCACCGGATGGCCTGGAGGCAAACCCAATGTCGATGACACAGATCGCCCTGAGCGAGCCAAGCCATATCCAAAGCAAGTCCTGGTATTCAGTCCGGAACCACAGGATGCCATCGTGGCGATGGGAGCTACTATCGAGCGTCTTATTGAACATGGGCATGACGTCACAATCGTAACGATGACCAGCGGAAATCTTCGCGTCGCTGATAATGAGGTAAATAAGTTTTGTGATATTCTACTTGGCCTAGCAGGCTCCGCTGAGCCAAGCGCCAACTGGGAGATGCAAGGCGAATATGCCAATGATATACTGAAGGCACTGGAAGCGAAAGGCCCGTTTGGAGAAGACACCTCCGCACTTCGTCATTTGAAGTCACTTGTTCTGCGTAGTGAATTAGTGGACGCACTTGGTGCATGTAAAGTAGCTCATGAACGGGTCAAAATACTTTGTCTGCCCTTCTACGAACGTGGTCGCTATCGTCGCTTCGATCCCACAGATGAAGATGTCTCTGTCGTGGCAAATCTGCTGCGCGAACATAATCCTCATCAAATTTTCTTTACTGGAAAAGGGGCAGACCTCGGCAGCGTTGCTGGAATTTGCTCATCTATTTTGAAGTGTGCTTTGAAGTCCCTTAGTGAAAAAGAAAGACTTAACCCATGTAGTTATTGGTTTTATACGAACAAAGGGAATCGAATCGCACTCCATGATATAGACATGGCAGTCCCGCTAAGTCCCGCTCAGCTTGAACGCAAACTCCTGGCCTTGTCGCATTTCTCCAAGCTTTCATCCCTTGAGATCGGAGGGCTGGAAGAAAATCGGCAGTCTGCGCGAAACTACGACCAGCTGGGCCTTGCTGAATACGCAGCGCTTGAACCTTTTCAAAGGTGGCAGGG
Organism: Prosthecobacter sp.; assembly: GCA_040081325.1. GTDB lineage: Bacteria > Verrucomicrobiota > Verrucomicrobiia > Verrucomicrobiales > Verrucomicrobiaceae > Prosthecobacter. Next base: position 38,148 of record JBEBGU010000001.1, on the reverse strand, counting down.
TAACCACACAGCCTGAAGCTGGCATCTCGTTCACCGTTCAAAATCGCATTTTCAATGTTTAGGCGGCGCGCGCAAAACCTATCCAAACATTCAGCCAGCGAAATCCAGTGCTGGCAGAAGGACTTTTTCGAACAACTCGGAAGTGAGCAAGTCCTCTTCAGCCTGTTTGATTATTTGCCGGAATGCCGGGTCTTTTTAAAAGACCGGCAAAGCCGATTTGTTGCACTGAATCGAACGGCTCTTCAACGACACACGTTACAGAATGACGAAGAGCTGATCGGGCGCACCGATGAATGGAGACACCCTGTCAAAATAGCTGCCGCCATTCGTGCGGACGATCTCCAGGTCATGGAATCGGGCACCCCGCTCGTGAATCGGGTTGAGTCGCTGTTCAATGATCAAGCCGGAAAGTTGGAGTGGGGCTCCACCACCAAGCTGCCCGTGGCAGATGCCTCGGGGCGCTGCATCGGAGTCATTGGCTTCAGCGTTGCCGTGTTGGCCCCGGAGTTTGTCTCGGGTGGCGCAGACGCAATATTGGACAAGGTGGTGGAACACATTCGGCAGAACCATCACTTGCCATGCCGCGTGCATGACCTTGCGGCAATCGCAGACGTGAGCATCAGGCGGCTCAACGAGCGGTTCAGAAAAATCTACGGCATGACGCTAGCCTCATTTCTCATGCAAACGCGGGTGATGGCAGCAGCTCGCTCCCTTGTGCAAACGACACTCCCTCTTGGTGAGATAGCCGTGAATCATGGATTCACTCACCAGAGTGCCATGAACCACTGTTTCAAAAAGGTGATGGGGCAGACGCCAGCCCAGGTGCGTAACGCCGGACGCACCGGCGGAATCATGCAACAAAACGGCTAATAGAGCCAAGCAGCGACTGGTGGCGCATCCATCATATCCTAGATGAAACGCCCTTCTTCAGATGCGTCGATCCGGCAGGCCAGCCTTCGATTTCAGCGCTATTTCTTCCATCTGATGACAGGGGGTGGGAGTGTGCGTGCATTGTGGGATCATATCCCCGGCGCTATCTTTTTCATCAAAGACGCTCAAGGCCGTTTCATGCATGTTAGCGAACCGCTGGTCTCCGTGTTCGGTGTCCGGAGCATTGCGGACATCATTGGCCGCACCGACATGGATTTCCAGCCCCCGCTGGTGGCCCACCGTTTCAGGAAAGACGATGCCCGCATCATGGCCACAGGGCAGCCATTGCTCCACTACATAGAGCCACTTTTCGAGCACGGCCAGTATGTCTGGTATGTGACTCACAAGCTGCCCCTTCACGGCGCAGATGGCAAGATCATCGGCGTCATGGGCGTGACGCTACCCAAGCAAAAAATATGCCCCGGTTTGCATCAGTGCGCTGATTCATTGCAGAAAGCTGCCGTCTTTGTCCGCGAAAATCATGCCAGCCCATTGTTGGTAGGGGATGTTGCCCGCCACGCTGCGATGAGTGCCCGCCGCCTCAACGAAGCCTTTCAAGTCGCCTTCCGTATGCCTGCGCAGCAGTTCATTTCTTACTGCCGCGTCGAGGGGGCCGTGACTGACCTGCTCAATACCAACAAGGCCATCGGCGAGATAGCGCTAGAGCACGGGTTCTGTGATCAGAGTGCATTCACTCGCCACTTTCGGGCCATCACAGGCAGCTCGCCCCTGAGCTTCAGGACGCAGTTCGCCACCCCCAAACGCACAGCATTGTGACTTCTACCGATTCTTGCAAAAACTTGGCTGAATCATCCAAGAAAACGCGGCCCCTTGAACGCATGTGTGGAATATGCCTAAATTCCAATTCCGCCACACTCCGACGCAAGTTACCCTATCCCTGGTTTTAGCTATCGTCTTCCCTTCACTCGGTTTCTCTGCTGATGGGACGTGGAATGTCACCACCACACCCGGTCTATGGAGCAACTCAGCCAACTGGCTGGGCGGCACCATCGCCAATGGCTCTGGCTTCACCGCAGACTTCAATACGCTGGATCCGTCTGCCGACATTCAGCTCCGTCTGGACAGCGCCCGCACACTCACCAACCTCACCTTTGGTGACACTAACACCGCGACTGCTGGCGGGTGGCTGCTCGACAACAACGGCAGTGCGGCGAATATCCTCACCCTTGCAGGCACCACACCCACCATCACGGTCAATGCACTCGGCGCGGGAAAAGTCGCTACCATCAGTGCTGTCATTGCTGGTTCAGCGGGCCTCACCAAGGCGGGTCTTGGCACGCTGACGCTCTCTGCTACCAACACCTACACCACCGGGACCATCGTCAGCGCAGGCACGTTGCGGGCGGGCGGTGCCACGAATCCGTTTGGTGCCACCAATAGCGCCATCACAGTGCAAAGCGGAGCCACGCTCGACGTGAATGGCCAATCCCTCAATGCCGAGAACTACAACCTCACCATCTCTGGCGCGGGCGTGGGAGGCTTCGCCGTCACTAATAGCGGTGCGCGACAGGACGGCGCCTTGAGAAGTCTCACTCTCGCTGGAGACGCCACCATCGGCAGCGATGCGGGTTCGGGGTCCGGTGGTGCGGGTCGGTTTGGGTTCAGGACCACTGGTGGAGTTGCTTTGACCGTCACGGGCGCTGGATTTGATTTGACCAAGAGCGGAGCCAACTACGTCAGCATTGATGGTCTGGGTGCTGCTGCCAATGTGACGGGGGTCAAAAACATCAACGTGAATGCGGGCACTTTTACCGTCGCCTACAATACAACGGTGGACAATAGCGTTGCGGGCTTCATTAACGTCAATACAGGCGGCACGTTTGCCGTTGCCAGTCAAAATGATGCCACAGGCGTCTCAATTCTAAAGCCCATCAGCATGAATGGCGGTATACTTGCGACGGATACCACGCGGTCTGCTGGCAATGCAACCATCGCCGCAGGCATCACGCTGAACTCTGGTGCTGCCAATAACATCAATCCTCTCGCTGCCTCCGTGCTCAAGCTCAATGGTGGCATCAGCGGCACAGCAGGAAATTCCCTGGTGTTTGCGGGGCAGGCTGGTAGCGCCGTCGCGCTGTCTGGTGCGAGCACGTATCTGGGCACGACTACCGTCAGCTCTGGCGCATTGTCCCTGCTGAATACGTCGGCGAAGCCTTCCAATACCATCACGGTAGCCAATGGTGCTGCTCTTGGGCTGGCTGTAAACGGTGTGAACAGCTTCAGTTCAGCAGACATTGACTCTCTCTTCACGGGCACACTGAGCGGCGTCTCTATGGGAGCCACTGCGCAGGTGGGCATCGACACCAATGGAGGCAACTTCACCTACGGCACCCTGCAAGGTGCAGGCGTGACCCGTGGCCTGAATAAGCTTGGCGCAGGCACACTCACCATCGAAAACGCCAACGCTTACACAGGTGTCACCACAGTGACCGAAGGCATCCTCTTGCTAAAAAACGCATTCGCCGTGCAGAATAGCACCGTCACCACCCAGGCCCAGGGCACGATCATTTTCAGCAGTGCAGTCGCAGGAAATGCCTTCACCTTTGGAGCGCTGGCGGCAGGTGCGGCTGGTAACGCTTTGGGAGCCTTCAACGGCACGGGCTACGACATCAAATTGGAAAATGACGCTGCGGCTGCCATCGCACTGACCGTCGGCGGCAATAACGCAAACACAACTTTTCAGGGAATCCTCAGTGGATCAGGTTCCCTGATCAAAGCAGGAACAGGAACGATGACGATGGCACCTGGTGCGTCTGCGGTCGTTCATACCTACACTGGCGATACCACCATCCGGCAGGGTGGTATCAATGTCTCCTTTGAAAGAAGTGGTGTCCTCAATAACGTCATTAGCACTAGCAGCGATCTCCAGTTTGGTGACGGCAAGGCAGGCAACGGCGCTTGGACGAATCCCACATTAACCGTCACAAGTAAGGCGGCCACAACGAACTCCCAGACGTTTGCCAGCACGACCCTCGCTGACGGAGTCAATGCGCAGGTCACCGGCGTCAATACCGGCACGGCGCTGACCATTGACCTCGGCACCATTGCGAGGACGACCACGAATAACATACTGAACCTCACGAATCCAGCTGGGGTTACGATCAAGGCTACCAACGCCAATAATGCCAGCGGTATTCTTGGCAACTGGGCCACCTTCGGAGCCTCGGGCACTCAAGGCACAGACTGGGCTGCTAACAACGGTAGTGGCACTCTCGTGGCCTACACTGGTTACACCACCGTCACGGGTGCCACACCCACCATCGCCAGCAGCGCGACCAGCAACGTCAACCTCACCGGGGTGTCCGCCACCGTCACCCTCGCAGCGGCAGGCACCACAGATGTGAACACCATCAAGTATTCAGATGCCATCGCAAGGACTCTGGAAATCGGTGTAAACAAGACCCTGAGGCTCGGTGCCAGCGGTGCTATTTTTCGCTCAGATACCACGGCCGCCACGCTCTTGACGATTGGCTCGGCCACCTCAGTCGCGAACGACAAGCTTACGGCTGGTGGCGCGGACGACACCGCAGGACAAATCAACTTCATTGGCAATAACAATCAGACAAATGGCACAGGTGGCTCGATAAGAGTGAATTCAGACATCGTGGACAATGGCACGGGTGCCGTCAGCGTGCTCGTCAGTGGTCAGGGGGAGTTGGGTTTGTTCGGGGCTAACGTCTACAGCGGTGGAACCGTGATTACGGGACGTGGACGGGTCAGCACAAGCAACAACGGAGCGGCCTTTGGCACAGGGTCCGTCGCGGTCCACGCGGGGGCTCAGGTTTTCTTTGGCGATGGTGCCGTAACTTGGGCCAACGACTTCACCATCGCTGGCAATGGCACCTCTGAAAATACCGCCTTCGGGGCGCTGCGCCTCGCCAATGGCACCATTATTGGAAACGGCAGTTCTGTCCTCACGCTCGCTGAAAACGCACGCATCGGGGCTAGCCGGGCCGGCGGCAACAGTGCGACCATCGCAAGTCAGATCACCGGAAACTTCAACCTGGAGATAACGAGTGGCCGGACCAATGCGGCCAGTGCGAGTATCTTCACCCTTACTGACACCGCCAACAACTGGGGCGGTGATCTCGGTATCAACGGTGTTGCCGCTGCAGTGAAAGATGACACCACCGCCATCGTCCGTCTGGGGGCGAGCGAAGTCCTCCCCAATGGTGTGGGCAAAGGCAATGTTATTCTCACAGGCGGCATCGGCACGCTGCTCATCGATACCGCAGTGGCCGGAGGCAATGTGCAGATCAACGCGGGTCTGAATCTCAACGGCTTCAATGAGACCATCAACGGCCTCTCCAGCGGCTCCACAGCCACTGCCAACCAAGTGCGTAGCGCCGTGTTTAACGGCGGCTCAGCGGATGCCACACTGACTGTGGGCGACAACAACGCCACCGCCTCTTTTGGTGGCCTCTTGCTGGATGGTGCAACGAACAAGCTGGGCATCGCCAAGACCGGCACTGGAACACAAATCCTGAGCGGAGCCAACTCCTACACCGGCCCCACCACAGTGAATGGCGGTATTCTACAGGCCGGGGTAGCCTCAGTGGCCAACGTCAGCGGTGCCTTCGGCAAGAACTCCGCCGTCACTCTGGCCAATACTTCCGGGGTCACGCTTGCGCTGAATAACTTCGACACCCAAATCGGCTCCCTCACTGGCGGCGGCAACAGCGGTGGCAATGTCACCCTCGGCAGTGCAACACTCACGCTGGGTGCAGACAACAGCAGCCCGGCTGCCTTTGCGGGCGTTATTTCCGGCACTGGAAATGTGGTCAAAACTGGCACTGGCGCACAGATCTTCACAGGCACGAACACCTACTCAGGCACCACGACCGTGAGTGCCGGAAAGCTCCAAATCGGCAGCAGCGGCGCAGGCACGAGTGGCACGGGGGCCGTGACGGTGCAGACTGGGAGCACCATCTTGGGCACAGGCGTCGTCAAGGGTGCCAGCTTCACGGCGGAGAGCGGCTCGTCCGTTCATGCGGGCGACACCACCGCCCAGAGCAGCTACGGAACGCTAACCTTCACACCCGCCTCAGGCTCTGGCAGTTTCAACTTTCAGTCTGGCAGCAGCACCATCCTTGGCATCAATCCAGGAGGAAGCGGTGATCTTCTGAACTTTGATGGTCTGAGCAATGGATCATTACTCTTCAACGGAAACCTGGCTGTTACGGCCTCGGGATACATCCCCTCTGCTGTCGATATTTTCAATTTACTCGACTGGGCAAACCTCTCCACAACCACCTTTCACAGCCGTTACAGCTCTGGCTCCTACGGCGGTTTTCTTCTGGGCAATGGTGACGACAGTCTTGGTTTCGATCTTCCAGACATCAGCGGCTCCGGTTACGGCTGGGATATAAGCCAGTTCACCACCAATGGGACCATCAGAACCGTGTCTATCGTCCCAGAGCCAAGCCGAGCATTGCTACTCTGCTTTGGCTGCGTCGGATTGGGGCTGCGTCGTCGTCGTTCTTCCACCCAAGCCTAAACCTTTATGCACTTTGAACGTCCCGCTCAGGAGGTCTCATCGCTTCTAGCTGCCTTGACTCCACCTTCGCCGCAGCGCCACACCTTCAATCAGGATGCCAAGCAGCAACTCCTTTTGGCAATGGCAGAGCACAAGTGGTCCACTGCCCGCGAAGCGTATGGATGGGCATGGAATCATCTGGGCTTGAGAGTCAGTTACCTCACAGTCTGGCGATTCTTCAACAGCCAAGGTTTGTTTGAAGGAGCCATTCCCCGTGCACGCAAACTAAAAATAATTCCCGAAACCTGCTGAACACATGAGCTTCGTCCTCAATGGAAAGTTTCCCGCCATTGCGCTCCATGACCTGGAGGTCATTCCAGGAGTGCGGACTGTAGCAGTTCAGCTTACCCCGGCCATTGCCCAGCGGCTCATCGAGCGGAACATCCATAATCGAAAGATATCCGAGAAGGTGGTGCAAAAGTATGTGGCGGAGATCAAGGCAGGCGAGTGGCGGCTCACACCCCAAGGAATCGGGTTTGATGACGAGGGGCATTTGGTGGATGGCCAGCATCGACTTCACGCCATCGCTCGTGCAAATCAGACGGTGCCTATGCTCATCACGGCAGGCTTACCCAGGGCAAGCCAAGAAAAAGTGGATCGGCAGCGCCGCCGCACTCTCTTTGATGCTCTCTATCTAGCGGGTCATGCCTTCCAGCGGCAGGAAGTCGAGATCGCCAGTTGCCTCACTCGGCGCGTGGTGCGCAGTGAGAGCGGAGCAGTGCCTTCGGATTTCTTGGTCAAGCAGACGCTTGAATGCCACCTGGAGCACATCCGTGCCGTCATTTTGGCATTGAGAGGAGCAAACAAAAATGTCCGTGGTATCAGCCAGGCATCCTTTCTTTCCGCCGCCGTTCTCTATCACGAAATTGACTCGGCAAGATGCCTCGAATTTCTCGACCAAGTCAGGACTGGCGCACAGCTCACCGAAGATCATCCAGCCCTGCGCCTGCGGCGCTTTTTGCTCGGCGAAACGACCGTGAAAAGTATGCCGCGTGGTGGAGCCAATCAAAGCTTCATCTTCCGGCGTGCCGTTTATGCCATGCAGGCTCATCTCGAAGGTCGCAATATTTCAGGTTTGAGAGAGGCGGAGGATTTCATTTCTCCTGTTAAATGAGTGGGCAAATGCCGACAGTGCATCACAGCCACCAAGCCCACGACTACGCCGAGCGCATCCGCGATAGGTTGCCGCGTCGGCTCCAAGAGCTTCGTGAAGCTTGTGGCCTCAGCATGTATGCGTTGTGGATGAAGTGCGGTGTTTCGCGGGATACGATCAGCCGCGTGGAGGCAGGAGAAACCATCCCCGGCGTGCATGTGCTGGCGCGGTTGGCTTGGGGCGTGGGTGCCACGCTGGAGGGGTTCTTCAGCGGCATTGAGGATGACCAAGGGCCGTCCTGAATGTCGGACTAACGCTCCTTGCGGGGTCTGTGCTCTTATCTTCGTCATTCCACCCGACGCCCGCGATGAACCCGTTCTCCCGTCCAAATCGCCCCATTTTGCCTCCAAGGACCGCTTTCCGGCCCGGAATGGCGCTTTTCCCACGGAAAATGGCCGCCCCATTTCGTCCGGGGTGCTCCATGAGCGCCTCGAGGTGGCTACTCCGCCGCTCGGGGTGGCCCATCAGCGGCGCGGGGTGCTCCACGGTCCGCTCATGGACGCAGGTCCGCCCTTCGGGGTGCTCCATCACCGGCGCGGGGTCGTCCAAGCGCCGTTCGGGGCGGCTCCCCATTTCCCGGAGGGAACACCCCGGCGCATTCAGTGAAGACCCCGCCGTGAGCATGGCGCACCCCGGCTGTGCCAGTGAACACCCCGCCGCCGCGAGTGGGCACCCCGAAATGAGCATCACTCAACTTCAAATCGAGAAGCCATGAACTGGGACCAATCCACCTGGGACAGCGGCTTCTATGACCAGCCAACACCGTCCGAATACTTTCAGTCCAAACCCAAACTAACAAACAAAGTGAAACGCACCAACTACTACCCAAGCCGTATCGGCGACCAAGTGAACTGGCTCGACAACTACTCCGTGAAACTCCCGCTTCACGGCCCCACACTCAGCGTCATTGCAGCTGACATCACCGCCAGCGTGAACGACGCCAAATACGGCAACTACGTGCTCGGCACCTGGCTCAGTGCCGTGCGCAACTTCTCGCCATCGACAACGGATGCCGTGGATGACGTGCTCACCGGTGCAGGCACCGTGGCGATGGTGCTGCCCACCTTCACCGCGCCCGCCTTGCCCGCAGGTGTGTCTGCTGCACTGCCCGGCACGCTCACCCGCATCTTTGCGCTCATCGCCAAGATGAAGCTCTCCTCCGCCATGACGGACGCCATCGCGACCGACCTCGGCATCCTCGGCTCAGAAGCCACCGATAAAGCCGTGCCGAAGTTCATCACTGAGATGCTGCAAGGCACGGGCTGCCAGTGTGTGAAGCACACCTTCTACAAATACAGCCACATGGGTGTGTATATCGAGAGCCGACGCGGCACCGGAGCCTGGGAGTTCCTCGCCATCGACACCGAAAGCCCCTACATCGACGAGCGCCCGCTGCTCGTCGCAGGCACCCCCGAAGTCCGCGAATACCGCATGAGGTTCTGGGACAAAGGCACGCCCAACGGTGACTGGACCGATGTGGTGAAGGTCACGGTGAGTCCGTGATGCCCTGATATTTAGACAAGGGAATGCGGACAGAGGAATAAACCCTTTCCTTTTCAAACCATTCCCTTGTCCGCATTCCTCTGTCGAAAACTTAAACGCTCATTTCAACCGTGCCCTTCGATCCCACCAAACCCGCGAACAACTCGCCGAACTCATCGGCAGAGATGCGCAGCCAACTCACTAGTCTCAAAGCGCTGATTGACGCCATTTTCACCATCACCGCCGCGCAAGTCGATGGCGTGAATACGTTGCCGCCAGGTAATCCAGCTAGCGTGAGTCTGAGTGTCACCGGCAACACACTCCACTTCACCTTCGACATCCCGCAGGGAGAAGTCGGCCCGACGGGTGAAGTTTCCCAAGCGCAGCTCGACAACGCCATCAGCGGAACCAGCAACAACACGAACGGTGTGAGCACGCTGGGCCAAAGCGCGGACTTCAATTACAACCAGAGCCAGATGCAGGACGTGCTGAACAAACTGGATGAATTCCTCAACGCCGCACGGCGTTGAGGCGGCTTAATGACGTGAACTCATGCTGAAGAGCAGTCCCATCACGCCACCGTAGATGGCACCGCGCCACCAGGTGGAGGTGAGCGGACAGGTGCCGGAGCTGCATTGGCCAAAGTAGCCCATCGCCGAGCCGAGGACGGCTCCGATGGCGATGGGGATGAGAAAGCGTGTCATGGAATTAGCAGCATTTCCCGCCACCGCAGCAACCGCCGCCTTTGTCATTGCCGCCTTTGCCGCAAGTGCTGATGCCGAGCGGGGCATACAGCGGGCAGAAGCGGATGAAGGCGGTGAGCAGCGGCACGGTGCCGATGGCTCCGAGCCAGGAGTGATTGACGATGCCGTAGGCGATGAGGCCGAGGCCGAGAAGGATGCGCAGGGCGCGATCGACTGTTCCAATGTTGGGTTTCATATCAGTGTTTGGGTTCGGGGTGAGAATGTTTGTTAGCCATGTAGTACAACACCGGCACGGCCATGCGGCTGATGAACAGGCTGGCGATTTCGCCGGCCATCAGGGCGATGGCGAGGCCTTGGAAAATTGGATCGGCGAGGATGACGGCGGCTCCGACGACGACGGCCATGGCGGTGAGCAGCATGGGGCGAAAGCGCACGGCTCCGGCGTCGATCACGGCCTCGCTCAGCGGCATGCCTTCACGCACGCGTAGCTCGATGAAATCGACGAGGATGATGCTGTTTCGCACCACGATGCCGCCGCCAGCCATGAAACCGATCATGCTGGTGGCGGAGAAGAAGGCGTCCATCAATCCGTGTGCAGGCAGGATGCCGACAAGCGAGAACGGAATGGCGATCATGACGATGGCGGGCGTCAAAAAGCTGCGAAACCAGCCGACCATGAGGACGTAAATCAGGATGATACATGCACCGAAAGCCGCGCCGAGATCGCGGAAGACTTCGATGGTGATGTGCCATTCGCCGTCCCATTTCATCGCGGGCTCGGCGTCGCTGAAGGGCATGGAGGCGTTGAGGATTTGCAGTTCCGCGCCGCTGCCGCCGAACTCGCGGGTGTCGAGCTTCTTGAGTGCCTCATTCATCTGAAAAATGGCATACACGGGGCTTTCAACGATCCCGGCCACATCACCGATGACGTAGGTCACGGGCATGAGGTTCTTGTGATAGAGGCTCTTCTCGACGGTGACGTGCTCCACCTTCACCAGCTCACGCAACGGCACGAGCGGCGAGCCGCTGGCACCGGGTTCGGGCAGCGCATTGGCATCGCCGGAACGCACGCGGAGCGCCAAAAGCTCCTCCGGCGTGGTTTTGGCGCTGCGAGGCAGTTCGAGGCGAATATTGACGTCTTCCTTCTCCTCGGGCTGATGCAGCAAATCGACATTTTCGCCATCGACGGCGATCTTGAGCGTCTGCGAGATCGTGGCCGCGCTGATGCCGTGAAGCGCGGCTTTTTCTTTGTCGATGATGAAGCGAGCTTTTTGCTGATCGGCCTCGATATACCAATCGACATCCACCACGCCTGGCGTGGCCTTGAAGATGGTCTTCACGGCTTCGGCGAGCTTCTGTCGAGCTTCTTCGTTAGGCCCATAAATCTCGGCGACGAGCGTTTGCAGCACCGGCGGGCCGGGCGGCACCTCGGCGATGGCGACACGGGCTTTGTAGCGATCCGCGATGGCCGTGACGGCAGGACGGATGCGTTTGGCGATGTCGTGGCTCTGCGCTTTGCGTTCGTGTTTGCCGACGAGGTTCACCTGGATGTCGGCGACATTGGCACCGCGACGCATGAAGTAATGACGCACGAGGCCGTTGAAATTGTAAGGCGACGCAACACCGGCATACACCTGATAATCCGTGACCTCAGGCTCGGTGCGGATCGCCACAGCCATTTCGCGAGCGACGGCGGCGGTTTGCTCCAGCGACGAGCCTTCCGGCATGTTCAGGATGACTTGGAATTCGCTCTTGTTGTCGAAGGGCAGCATTTTCACCTTCACCCAACCGAGTCCGACGGTCGCCATCGAGCCAAGCAACAACACGGTGATGCCGATGAGAAACGTCCAGCGCCAGCCAGCGTGATGCAGCAACGGTCCCATGACACGGCGGTAGAGTTTCGTGAAGAAATCTTCGGGATGCTCGCTGGCGTCGTGATGTTCGAGATCTTTGGCTGATGGCGTGCCGTCGGTGAGCGTCGAATATTTCTTTCCCCAACGCAGAATGCGAATCGAAGCCCAGGGCGTGACGATGAAAGCGATCAGCAGCGACCAAAACATCGCCGCGCTGGCACCAATCGGAATCGGGCGCATGTAAGGCCCCATGAGGCCACCGACGAAGGCCATCGGCAGCACGGCCGCGATGACGGCGAAGGTGGCGAGGATCGTGGGATTGCCCACTTCGCCGACGGCTTCCACGGCGATGGCAGACCAGTTGCGGCCTTTGTTTTGCGGCAGATGGAAATGCCGAACAATGTTTTCCACCACGACGATGGCGTCATCGACAAGGATGCCGATGCTGAAGATGAGCGCGAAGAGCGTGATGCGATTCAGCGTGAAGCCGTAGAGGTAAAAAACGAGCAGCGTGAGCGCCAGCGTGGCCGGAATGGCCACCGCGACGATGCCGCTCTCCCGCCAGCCGAGCGTGAGCCAAATGAGGATCGCCACGCTGAACACGGCGATGCCCATGTGCAGCAGCAGCTCGTTGGATTTCTCCGCTGCCGTCTCGCCGTAGTTCCGCGTGATGCTGACGGCGACATCGGCAGGAATGACGCTGCCTTTGAGCAGATCGACTTTGCGCAGCACTTCATCGGCCACGCTGATCGCATTCGCGCCAGGGCGTTTAGCGATGCTGAGCGTCACGGCGGGTTCGTCGTTCGTTTTAGAGCCGTGGAAGACGTATTGCGTCGGCTCCTCGCCTCCATCGACGATCTCGGCGACCTCACGCAGATACACTGGGCGACCGCTGAAGACACCGATGACGACATCACCGACTTCGTGAGCGGTTTTTAGAAAGCCGCCGGTTTCGACGAGCACTTCGTTGTTGCCGGTGGTCAGGCCGCCTGCGCGGAACTGCCGATTCGCCTGCTGGAGCATCGGCACGAGGCCTGCCGGGCTAAGATTTCGCGAAGCGAGTTTCACGGGATCAAGCATCACACGCACGGCGCGACGAGAACCACCGAGTAGCGTCGTCTCGGCCACGAGCGGCACTTGTTTGATGGATTCATCGACCTGTGCGGCCAAACGGCGCAGCGTGAGGTGATCGTAACGGGCGCTGTGAAAGGTGAGCGCGAGGATCGGCACGTCGTCGATGCTCTTTGGCTTCACGATGGGCATCGTGACACCCATCGGGATGCGGTCGAAGTTCGAGCGCAACTTCTCGGTGATCTTCACCAGGCTGCGCTCCGGGTCCTCGCCCACTTTGAAACGCACGATGACGAGGCTCTCGCTGTCGCGTGACGTGCTGTAGAGGTACTCCACGCCGGGCACCTCCCATAGCAGCTTTTCCATCGGTCGCGTGGCGCGTTCCTCGATTTCCTTCGCGGTGGAGCCGGGCATGGAAACCATCACATCGACCATCGGCACCTTGATCTGCGGCTCTTCTTCACGCGGCAGCAGCACCACCGCCGCCGCGCCGAGCAAGACGGACGCGATGACCACCAGCGGCGTCAGCTTGGAATCAATGAACGCCGCCGCGATGCGGCCTGCGATGCCGAGATGGCTGGAGGAAGGCTCGCTCATGGCTGGATGGTCACGGGTTGGCCGTCGGTGAGTTTCGCGCTTTCGCTCACGATGATCTGTTCACCTTCTTCGAGGCCGGAAAGCACCTCCACGCGGTCTTCGAGCACCTTGCCGGTCTTCACGAGACGCAGTGCGGCTTTGCCCTCTTTGGCGACGAAGACGAGTTCCATCTGGCCACGCTTCAAAACGGCATTTTGAGGCACGAGGAGCAGTTTCACCTCGGCCACGGGCACCGAGACACGACCAAACTGACCGGTGCGCAGTCCATCGGTCGGAGGAAGGTCGAGCTTCACATTAAAGGTGCGGCTCACGGGATCGGCCACGGGCGAAATTTCGCTCACGGTGCCTTCGATGAGCTTCGCGAGGCGCACAGCCATCTTTTCACCGAGCTTCACGCGGTCGAGAATGGCTTCGGGCAGATCGGCTTCAAAGCGCAGCGAGGTGGGGGCTTCGATTTCCAGCAACGGTTTGCCCGGCATCGCCAGATCGCCCACATCGGCGAGCTTGCGTGTGACGACGCCATCGAAGGGCGCGGTGACTTTGGCGTAGCTCATCATCGTTTCCGCTTCGCTGACGGCTCCGGTGCCGATTTTCACGCGAGCCTCGGTGGCGTCGAATTCCTGCCGCGTGGTCGCATTGCTGGCGATGAGTTGTTTTTGACGATCAAAGTCGCGTTTCGCCTGATCGAGCATCGCGCGGGCCTGATCGACTTTCGCCTGAATCTCCTGCACATCGAGCCGGGCGAGCAAATCGCCCGCCTTCACCATCGCTCCGGGCGTGGCGGTGTATTCGAGCACGCGACCGCTGACCTTCGCCTCGACGACGGCGCGTTGTTTCGAGCGCACCGTGCCCACGACCTCCTCGGTGGCGGTGTGGGGTTCCAGCTTCGCCGTCTGCGCCTTCACCGTGAAGCTTGGAAGCGGAGCGGCGTTTTGTGCAGTGGGCTCGTGTTTTCCACAAGCGCCCAGCACAAGCAGAGGAAGTAGCGGGAGAAGTCGATTCATGACGGGATGCGTGAAGTTATTTTCCGGCGCAGCATGAACCGCCGATGCCGAGTTTTTTCAGGATCATCTCGGCCGGACAGAAGCCCGTGAAGGCGGATTGAAGCAGGTTCGCGCCGACGAAAGCAGTGAACCAGAGCCAGTTCGGATGCACGAAGTGCGCGAGAGCGAGACTGGTGAGGATCAATGTGCCAGCGAGGGCGCGGATGATGTTTTCGAGTTTCATGGCGGTGGGTGGATTCGATGTTGACGCCGAACTGTCTTGAGGGATAATTCAACTCAACTATATGAGTTTATACGCATATAGAATTGAAGCGCAATCATTTTCTTATCATGGCCGCACGCACAAAAAAAACTCCGCCTCCAGTGTCAGAAGAAGCGCTCATCATGATCGCCTCTTGGTTCCGCACGCTCGCCGAACCCAGTCGCCTGAAAATCCTGCGCGCCCTCGAGGAAGGTGAAAAAAACATCACTGAACTCGTCACCGCCACCGGCCTGACGCAGGCGAACGTCTCCCGGCATGTGCAGTCGCTCGTCGATGCCGGCATGGTGGGTCGCCGTCGTGAGGGCCTCACCGCCATCTGCTTCATCTCCGACCCCACCATTACCGATCTTTGTGACAACGTGTGCAACAACCTCATGAAACGTCTCTCCCATCAGGTGAAGAAGCTCGGCGGTTCGGCAAAGTGAGCATAAAAGTAGCGGCTTCGGGGCGTGTCATGGCTTGACCATGTAGGAGGCTTCCGCTAGCCTGAAGGCCTAACCAAAACCCTTCTCCTCACACTATGGAAACCGTCAGACTTGGCATCGTTGGACTCGGCAATATGGGCAAAGCCCATCTCGGAAACATTCGCGCCGGCAAGGTCCCCGGACTCAAAGTCACCTGCCTGTGCGAAAGCCACGGCGCCATCCCACCGCTTCAGGATGGCGAGCAGGCATTCACCGATGTCAGCCTCATGATCAAGTCGGGCCTCATCGATGCCATCCTCATCTGCACCCCGCATTTCAGCCACACCACCATCGGCATCGAGGCGCTGGGCGCTGGGCTACACGTGCTCGTTGAGAAGCCCATCTCCGTCCACAAGGCCGACTGCGAGCGCCTGATCGCCGCGCACACGGACAAAACAAAGATCTTCGCGGCCATGTTCAACATGCGCACGAATGCTTGCTTCAAAAAAGTCAAAGACCTCATCGACAGCGGCGAGCTCGGCACCGTGCGTCGCGTCCACTGGGAAGTCACCAACTGGTTCCGCACCAACTACTACTATGCCACCGGCGGCTGGCGCGGTACATGGAAAGGCGAGGGCGGCGGCGTGCTCATGAACCAGTGCCCGCACAACCTCGACCTCTTCCAGTGGATGTTTGGCATGCCGCAAAAGGTCCGTGGTTTCTGCCAGTTCGGCCGCTTCCATGAGATCGAAGTCGAGGACGATGTCACTGCTGTGCTGCAATACGACAACGGCACCACCGCCACCTTTGTCACCTCCACCGGCGAGGCCCCAGGCGTGAACAAGCTCGAAATCACCGGCGAGCAAGGCCGTCTCACCGTCACTGACGGCAACAAAATCCACTTCCAGCGCAACCGCCAGCCCATGAGCAAATTCTGCATGGAAGCCGAAGCTGCCTTCGCCATGCCCGAATCCTGGCACATGGAAATCCCCGTCGCTGAGACCGGTGGGCAGCACATCGAGATCCTGCAAAACTTCACCAACGCCATCCTCAAAGGTGAAAAGCTCCTCTCCCCCGCCGAGCAGGGCATTTACAGCGTCGAGCTGGCGAACGCCATCCTCCTCAGCACCTGGCAGGACAAAGCCATCGAACTCCCCATGAGCAGCGCCGATTACGAGCGCATCCTCATCGAGAAGGGCGAAAAGAGCACCTTCCAGAAAACCAAAGTCGTCGCCAAAGCCAGCGCCGATGACTTCGCCAAGAGCTTCCGATAAGACCCTTTTGAACCGCTAATGGGACGCTAACCAGACGCTAATGACAGAAACCCAGATCCTGACTTCTTCTTATTAGCGTCTCATCAGCGTCAAGTTAGCGGTTCAAAACTCCCCTTCCCCCGCCCCGATGCGCCACAAGCCATCGGGGCTTTTTGTGAAAGCCCATGCACTCACCCAAAGAACCAGATCTCATCGAATGGGCACAAGGAATAGCGATGCTCATCGGCCTATCATGGCTTCTAACAGCTTCCTGTTACCTGGTTCCTCAAGCATGGAAATACCTGTATGCCATTCCTCTCTTCGCTGCCCTTCTCACAATTCTCGCTTGGCCGTTCGGGCTAGCACTCATCATCATTTCACTTTGTAATCGTCCGCGAGAACCAAGGAGTTGGCGCACCCTACTGCTATTCGTTCTGTTGGGTGTAGTTGGATTCTTTCTCTGTGCCTATGCACTTGCGCCCCTCAGTATAGGCGTCGCCCAAGCCTTGTTCCACATGGAACATTCCCCTCGCCTGTGCTAAACCTGTCCATCTCCATGTCTTCACTCTACACTTTCCCCAAACACTACGATGTGATCGTCTGCGGCGCTGGCCATGCGGGCGTGGAGGCAGCGATGGCAGCCGCCCGGCTTGGTTGCCAGACAGCGATCCTCACTCAGAATCTGGATACGATCTCCCAGATGTCCTGCAATCCTGCTATCGGCGGCTTGGCCAAAGGGCATGTAGTGCGTGAGATTGATGCGCTGGGCGGAGTGATGGGCCTGAATACCGACGCCACGGGCATCCAGTTCCGAATGCTCAATGCCACGAAAGGCCCCAGCGTCCAGGCTCCGCGCGCTCAGTGCGACAAGAAGGCTTACCAGTTTCGCATGAAGTGGCTGATCGAGAACCAGCCGAACCTCGACATGCATCAGGGGAATGCGGCTGAGATCTTGGTCGAAAACGATGTCGTCACTGGCATCCGCACCAGCCTTGGGATGATCTACCGGGCCAAATCTGTCATCATTTCGTCCGGCACTTTTATGCGCGGACTCCTCCACGTCGGCCTGCAAAACCAGGCTGGTGGGCGTATGGGCGACAGCATTTCCACCCTGTCCGACAGCCTTGCCCACCTCGGATTCGAGATCAAACGCTTCAAAACCGGCACCCCCTGCCGCATCAACAGCCGCAGCATCGACTTTTCCAAGTGCGAAATCCAGCCCGGAGACAGCCCGCCGCCGCCGTTTAGCTTTCTTTCTGGAACGGTAGCTGAAGACGGCGACGACGGGAATGACGAATGCAGAATGACGAATGACGAAGCCATGCAGCCCTCTGACATTCGTCATTCGTCATTCGTCATTCGTCATTCATCCCTCTTCACCCTCAATTCCTGGCGGCCTGTAACGTTCCACGTGGAACAAATTCCCTGCTGGATCACCTACACAAACCCTCAAACGCACGACATTATCCGGGCAAATCTGGACAAGTCCCCCATGTATTGCGGGCGGATCGAGGGGGTTGGGCCCCGTTATTGTCCCTCCATCGAGGACAAGGTGGTGCGCTTTGCGGAGAAGGAAAGGCACCAGGTTTTCCTGGAACCGGAGGGTCGCCACACCCGCGAGTTCTACATCAACGGTGTCTCCACTTCCCTGCCCTATGAGGTGCAGCACGACTTCATCCGCAGCATCACGGGCCTGGAAAAGGCCGAGATCATCCGCCCCGGTTACGCGGTGGAGTACGATTACTGCCCGCCTACCCAGCTCTACCCGACGCTGGAAACGAAGCGTATCTCCGGCCTCTACTTTGCCGGCCAGATCAATGGCACCTCCGGTTACGAAGAGGCGGCCGGTCAGGGCCTGCTCGCGGGGGCCAATGCCGCTCTGAAAGTGCAGGGCAAAGCTCCCTTCATCCTCAGCCGTAGCGAGGCCTATCTCGGCGTGCTCATCGACGACCTCGTCACCAAGGGCGTCACCGAGCCCTACCGCCTTTTCACCTCCCGCGCCGAGTATCGACTCCTCCTCCGGCAGGACAATTGCGACCTCCGACTCACCCCCCGCGCCGCCGAGGTCGGCCTCACATGCCCCACCCGCAACCGCCTCACCCAGGAGAAAGCCGACCTCCTCGTCAAAGCCGCCCAGTTCGCCCTGACCACCAGTCACCAGGGCATGAAGCTCCACACCTGGATTCGCCGGACTGAAAACGACCACACCAAGCTCCCCGCCGAGCTACGAACCGAGTTCCCCGACGCCGTCTGGCAGCAGCTCGACTACAGCCTGAAATACGAAGGCTACGTCCAGCGCCAGGAAGTCATGATTGGCAAAACCGCCCGCATGGACGGCCACGCCATCCCCCCCGACTTCGATTACAGCACCGTCCACAGCCTGAAAAAAGAAGCCCAACTCCGCCTCACCGAGATCCGCCCCACCACCCTCGGCCAAGCCGCCCGCATCCAAGGCGTCACCCCGGCAGAGATTTCGTTGCTGGCGGTGATGCTGCGAAAAGGGTGAGGTAAAACCAAGGCTTGCCTATCTTCATGAATCAGCGCAAAATAAGGTCATGAGCTTCACTGGCACCATCCAAAATGGCCAAGTCGTTTTGACAGATCCGGTCACCTTACCCGAGGGCGCTAAAGTCACGCTAAGCGTGGAGATCGAATCAGCACCCGCTGAATCCATCGACTGGTTGAGTGCGGTGGATCAATTAGCCCGTCCGCGTCAATGGCCAGAGGGCTACGCACGAGATTTGGATACACATCTCTCGGCTACTCACCGCGCATGAAGGTCTTCGCTGACACCTTCTTCTTTCTGGCGTTGCTCGACAGTCGCGATGCCGCTCACGAGGAAGCTCGGCAGTTAGCGCGGCGGCCGTGGCAGCGCATCTACACCACGGATTACATTCTACTCGAATTGGGAAATGCTCTCTCAGCCCCCGAAGATCGCAGCGATTACCTTGCCCTTGTGACGATGATGCGAAAAGCTTCAGTTTATGAGATCATCCCGGCGTCCCAGCCACTCTTGAATGAAGGACTTGAGCTTTTCAGGCAGAGGCCGGACAAGCATTGGTCAGTCACCGATTGCCTATCCATGACCGTGATGACTCAGTTCACCATCGCAGAAGTCCTGACTGCCGACCACCACTTTCAGCAAGCCGGCTTCCAGGCATTGCTGCTCAATCGCAGCCAATGATCCGCCCCACCACCCTCGGCCGAGCCGCGCGGATTCAGGGCGTCACCCCCGCGAAGATTTCGTTGCTGGCGGTGATGTTGAGGAAGGGGTAAGTTCACGAAGAACCCGCCATTCCATGTTGATCCAAAGAAAGACCTCCAATGCAGGGGAAATTAATCACGGTTGCCTTGTGGCACTCGTGATGCTTCTTGGACTGGGTGTCGCCCTGTTCGCTCTGCTCATCTTCCCCCTACCAAGTTCTAGCGAGAAGTCCGATTTGCCTTTTCGAGCTGACTCGGATGATTCTTCTATCCAGTTCTTCCTAGCCCACCAAGAGGCCTTCGAGCAACTCAGGCATCTCATTGAAGCGAAAAAACACCTCGAGTATTATGACCTCAAGCGCGACGAAGTGATCCCCAAAAATGCCGTGCCAAACGAGGACCTGGACAGGCTGGCCATTCGTCAACTCATGACAAATCTGGGTTTATCAGCTTTGAACGGCCCAGCCTCAGACTGGGGTTTGCGGATGATCTTTCAAAGTGAAGGCATGGTCATGAGCAGTAGTACCAAGAGCTTTTATTTCAGTCATCAGACTCCCCCCAGGCTCGTGCCAAGCATTGAGAACTTTGTTCTCGATGCACCCGAGTCAGAGGGTGTTTATAGAAAAATAGTCCCAAACTGGTATCTGAAGTTGGATTGGGGCGGCTGATCTTTCGGCACTCAGGAAATGTGGCGCATGTGTTCTTTTGAATACATTGCTGCCGCCAAATTCGCCGAACTAGTCCCCTTCTCTTCCCCCGCCATCCCCGAGTTTTCGGAAGCCCTTCCCATCGCGGTCCACGGCACCTGCAAATTTTTGCAACGGCCCTCCATCGCGGTCCACGGCACCTGCGAGTTTCGCAGCGGCCTTCCATCGCGGTCCACGGCATGCGCAAGTTTTTGCAATGACCTTCCATCGCGGTCCACGGCAGCTGCGAGTTTTGCAGCGGCCCTCCATCGCGGTCCACGGCACCCGCAAGTTTTCGCAATGGCCTTCCATCGAGATCCTCGGCACTTGCAGTTTTCGGAAGGGTTACCCTGAAATTCGGCTGGCAGGCACGTCTTCCCAAGATTCCTAGATAGGGTCGCTGGGAATGGGGGTTCACCTTTGCGCGCAGCAGGCTCCATAGGGGAGGCCGCTGCGGCAGGTGCAGGGGAGGGTGCGTTTGCGCAGGATGAAGGGGGTGGGTCGGCAGGTGTAGTCGGACACCTCGTCCTCATAGGCGATCATTCGTGCGATGGCGGGGTGACACGCTTCCTCAGGGTCCATTTCCAGCGGTGGAAGGAAGACGTGCCAGCTCTGTATGAGGACGGCGAGGTCCTCGCGTGGGTTTTGAATAGGGGTGCCCTGAGAGGCGGACACCGTGAAGCCTGCATCCCAACTTCTTTCAAAAGAGCTTTGGATATCGAGTTTGGATAGCTTTTTGCGCAATGGGCTGGTGCGGAGGAGTCCCCAGACTTTGGGCAAGAGGTCATGAATCTTTAGCAGGGCCACCTGCTGCATCAAAGTCTCGAGCAGCAGCGCGTCCTCCAAGTTATCCAAAAGGGCGTCAAAGCCGTCCTGGATGAGGCTGCGGTCGGCGAGGTCATAGTGATAGATGCCGCTCAAGGTGAGGAGAATGCCTTGGCGCAGCTCGCAAGACCAGGCTGGATTCTCATCACTGACAATGGCCATGAGCCTGGGCACATCCCCATCAAAGGTGGTGACGAGAAGGTGCGGCCAATCACGATAGGCTTCCCCCATGAGCCAGCGGCTGTCGTAGCGGTCTGCCAGCGTGAGGCCGTGCATGATGCGTTCATAAGTGCCGGGTATGCGCCAAGCGGCGAGGAGGTGCAGGGCAAAGGAATGAGGCCGCCAGTCTCCCTCCTGCTGAAGCCGACCGGCTGAGGACAAGGCATGTGCCTGATCCACCGCCGCCTGGAGATGCGGGATCAACGCCTCTTGATGATCATGCGCCGCATCAATAGCCTCACGCGGGCAGGCATCAGCCTGTGACTGGGCGAAGGCTTCCAGAATCTTTTCGACGGTCCAAATGGGTGAGGGTTTCATAACGTTAGGGGGAAGGAATTGTCCGTCCATGGGTTGAACCTCTCAAAAGGCGTGCGGCTTGAAAAGAAATTTTTCTTAGCTCTGTAATGAAGGATTGACTCGTTGACTGATCATTGAGTAGTCTTGCCGCAGTTAACCAAAATTCATCTGTAGGCCATGGCACGCTTTGACTTCAGCTTTTTTGACAGCGGCGCTCGCTTTGACACTCCAGATGGCAACCCATCCAGCACCATGAGAGACTTAGCCCACTTCCTCGACAACCCGTTTGATGACAAGAGAATCAGCGAGGCCGAACTGGCCGCTTTCACCACGGATCATCTGGCGCGGATGATCGCGAACAATGAGAATAACGAACTGACGGTGCGCATCACAGCGACGCAGAGCGCCTTTGATCTCTTCGCCGATTGTGTGACGGACAACGATGCGCGGCTGGCGATCCGCAAGGCGCGGAAGCTGGCGAAGGACAACTACCGTGAGATCACGATCCCGCGTGATGTGGCGCGCATCGAGGGTGCCTTTGTCAGTGCCTATGGTGCAGATTCGCCAGTGATCCTGGAGGCGCTGCCCAATGGCCGCTCGATCTTTCAGGAGTGCCGTGATGATCAGGTGGAGTCAAAGCTGGACATCCTGCTGCAAGCGGTGACCGCGCATCAAGCCGACCTGGTGCCTGCCATCGTGACCTTGACGACTGCGCTGAAGGCGAGCTGGCTGACCATTTATGCAGCCAGCGAGGCCTCGACCGGTTCCACATCCACGACGCAGGATGGCAAGAAAATGGCGCGTGATGGCCTGCAACTGATGCTTTACCTGAACCTCTGCAAGCTCATGGAAATGTTCCCCCGCCAGCCCGAGAAGATGACGATCTATATGCAGCAGCACCTGCTGGAAAATCCTGCGAGCGCGGAAGAGCCCGAGCCGCCGGTGCCACCGACGCCGTAAGGAATAATTTCGGTTAGACCCAACCTTGATCGCCTGTGGAAAGATGGCTGGACGCCTTTCCGGTTTTGGTTAAAATGAAGCCATGATCGACTCATTCGCCGACCGTGAAGCGGAAAAGATTTTCCGTGGCGAGGTGAGCCGCAAGCTGCCGCGCGACATCCAGGAGAGTGCCCGTGAAAAACTGGCGCTGCTGGATGCCATGGTGCGGATCGAGGACTTGTGGGCCTTCCCCTCCCTGCGCGCTGAGAAGCTCAGCGGCAATCGCAAGGGCCAGTGGAGTGTCCGCATCAATAAACAATGGCGGATCTGCTTTCTCTGGAATGCCGAAAAGATCACCGTCACCGCCGTCGAAATCACTGATTACCACTGACCTATGAAAGCCACCCCCAAAACCCCAAAGCGCAGTGTGTCATCGAAGCGCCTGCCGAGCATTCATCCCGGACGCATCCTGCGAAAGGAAGTCCTCGAAGAACGCGGCATCACGCAAACGCAACTCGCCGCTGCCACCGGCCTGCCAGTTAGCCGAATCAACGACCTCGTCAAAGAGCGCCGCGGCATCACGGTGGACAGCGCCATCCGTCTCAGCAAGGCGCTGGGAACTTCCGTGGACCTCTGGCTCAATCTGCAACGCGCCTTTGATCTCGAAGAAGCGCAGAAAGCCAAGGGGCGTGAGTACAGTCAGATCGCTCTTCTCGAACTGGAGGCGGCGTGATCATCACTCCCATAATCCTCATGCACCGCCTCCTCACGTTCCTCGGCCTCGCCTTTGCGCCAGCAATGCTCGGTGCGGACGCCCTCGAATACGAAGGCGCATTGTATCAGGTCTATCGCGTGCCGGTGGCACATCAGTCGAGGCTGCATCTGCGCTGGCTGGATGATGCGGGCAAGCCGCTGTCGAACTTCGGCGCACTCCAGCAGCAGCTCGACCGCGAGGGAAAGAAGATCGCCTTTGCCACGAATGCGGGGATCTATGAGCAAGGACCCAAGCCCTGCGGGCTAACCATCTGTGATGGAAAAGAACTGGTGCCGCTGAATCTCGCGGACGGTGAGGGGAATTTCTTCCTGAAGCCGAATGGGGTGTTTTATCTGGATGATCAAACGGGACCGGGAATCGTGGAGGCGGGTGAGTATCCATCACTCACGATCAAGCCGCGCCTCGCGAATCAATCGGGTCCGCTGATCCTGCGGAAGGGTGTCATTCACCCTGCCTTCAACGCGAACTCGCCTAACCTGAGGCAGCGCAGCGCGGTGGGTGTGGTGACGAAAACCAAGGAGATTGTGTTTGTGATGAGTGATCGCGAGGATCGAGTGAAAGGCCGTGTCACCTTTCATCAACTCGCTCGCCACTTTCTACACCTCGGCTGCCAGGACGCACTGTATCTCGATGGCGACATCTCCCAGATGATCACCTCCCCTGCCCCAGGCACGAAGTTCACGCCGAACACGTTTGCGGGGATGTTTGTGGTGACGGAGTGAGCCACCTTCAAAGACCGCCTGAAGGCGGTGCTCCGAACTCTGAGCGTACGGAGCACCGGCTTCAGACGGTTCCCCGAATCCCGAGCACACATTGAAGCCCGAACTTCAAGCGGTCACTTCTCCTTCACCTTCACCACCATGGACGGCGGCAGGGTGGCTTTGGCATCAGGGCCGGTGAGCCATTCGCGTTTGGTCAGTGTGGCAGAGATAAAACCAACCCAGATGCTGGCGTGCATTTCTACGGGGAGACGCCAGGCGTCATCGCTGACCCAGATGGTGGCGGTCTTCATCTTCTTGTAGCTGGCGAGTTCGAGCTTGGTGGTGTCGAGCCTGCGGATCTTCACATCCAAACGAATCGTTGGATAGGCCTTGCCATCGACTTTACGTGACTCGCGAGCCATGACGGTGAAGGTGGCTAGATAAGGCCGATCAAAGGGCTGGATGACTCGCGTGATGGCATCACCCACGGCGAGCGGTTGGCTACGCAGATAGAGAATGGCGGACTGAAGATCATCCACCGGTGCATAAGGACAGCAGCTGTATTTCAGCACAGGCGTGCCGTCTTTAGGACTCACCGTGGCCTCGGTCAGCACATCGCTGACGCGGAACTGCACCCGGTAGCTGACCGTCTCGGCAGAGTCGGTCTCGCTGTGCTCCATATAAAGAGAACGCAGCACAGCGGAGTCCAGCACGCTGGCCATGTTGCAGTCGTAGCGCCACAGGGCACGGGCCAGGCCATTCGTGCCGGCTTCGGCACGTGCTACCCAGCGGCCATCCAGTTCCTGAAAGCGGATCTTGGCAGTGCCAGCGGAGACGAGATTATTCCAACTCAGATCATAGACGATGCGGCATGGAGCCAGTGGTGGGAATGCACCCAGCGGCCCTTTTGTGACCGATCCTGCCCAGGCTGCCAGCCCTGTGACCTGCGCGTAACTACTCAGGGACGAGAGAAGAATCAGAAAGCCAAAGATCAAGCGCATGGCGGCAAGAGTAGCACACGCCAATGCATACGCCACTTGCGCCGAAGCCGGTTCCTTCGCATGAAGTACCGTCTTGGAAACCGAACTCCCCACTGCCGAATCCACCCCGATCCACGATGCCCGCGAGGCATTGCGGAAGTACTTTGGCTTTCGCGAGTTCCTCGACGGCCAGGAGACGGTGATGGCGAACATTCTCAGTGGTCGTGACACCATGGTGATCATGCCCACCGGCGGCGGAAAGTCGCTCTGCTACCAGCTCCCCGCGATGGTGATGGAAGGCGTGACCATTGTCGTCAGTCCACTCATCGCTCTGATGAAGGATCAGGTGGATGCGCTGGAGCGACGCGGCATTCCAGCTACCGTGATCAACAGCACGCTGTCACTCAGCGAGCAGCAAGACCGCATTGCATCGCTACGGCGGGGTGAATACAAGCTGGTCTATGTCGCACCCGAGCGCTTCCGCAGTCGGATGTTTCTGAATGCCATGCAGCAGGTCGAGATCGGCCTCTTTGCGGTTGATGAGGCGCACTGCCTTTCTCAATGGGGCCATGATTTTAGGCCCGACTACTTCCGGTTAGGCGAAGCACTGGAGCAACTGGGTCGTCCGCAGGTCGTGGCACTCACTGCAACAGCCACGCCGGAGGTGCGGGATGACATCGCGCGCGTGCTCGACCTGCGTGATCCCTTCATCACCATCCGTGGTTTCCAGCGTCCGAACCTCAGCCTCAATGTCACGCACACGAAGAAGGCGGATGAGAAATATGCGCGGCTCAAACAGATCATCGGGCAATACAAAACCGGCATCATCTACTGCTCCACCCGGAAGAAGGTCGAAGAAGTCGGCGACACGCTGCGCGAGATGAACGTGAAGGCGATCCAGTATCACGGCGGGCTGGATGACAAGGAGCGCGAGGACCGGCAAAACAAATTCATCAGCAAGAAGCACGACGTCGCCGTTGCCACGAATGCCTTTGGCATGGGCATTGACCGCAGTGACGTGCGCTTCGTCGTGCATTTCGACATCCCCGGCAGTGTCGAAGCCTACTATCAGGAAGCCGGGCGTGCAGGTCGCGATGGCGAGCCATCCTGGTGCGAGTTGTTCTTCAACTTTGCGGACACAAAAACACAGGACTTCTTCATCGACGGCGCCAATCCCACTGCTGAAGTCATCACCAGCATCTATCAGGCTCTTTTAAACAAAGCTGATACGCAGCATGAAGTGGAGGCCAGCATTGATGACCTAACCGACTATGCCGCACTGAAAAACAGCATGGCCGTCAGCTCCGCGCTCGGTCATCTATCACGCGCTGGCTACATCGAGCGCTACGACATCCCCGGTCGCCGCATCCGTGGCACGCGCCTGCTTCAGCCGAATGTTTTAGCGCGGCATCTAAAGCTCGACGCTGCTGCACTCCGTGACAAAGAGCGCCGAGATCGCGGTAAGCTCAAAGCCATCATTGATCTCTGCTATGACGAGCAGCGTTGTAGGCAGCAGCAGATCCTCGCTTACTTTGGCGAGCATGAAAGCCAGCCCTGCGGCACTTGCGACATCTGCCGCCGCAGCGGCGTGCAGACCTTGCGTGAAGGCAACGCCGAAGAAGTCACCATGCTCCGGCAAACCCTCAGCGGCATCGCGCGCATGTCCACGAAGCGGGCTGATGGCGCGTGGGAAGGCCGCTTTGGCAAAGGCCGCATCATTCAAATGCTCGTCGGCAGCAAGTCGAAGGAGATCGTCGATGCCGGACTCGACAAGCTCACGACGTATGGATTGCTCAAGCACATCGGCACAAATGCATTGCATCCTTTGTTCGGCGAAATCGAGAAGCAGGGCCTGATTGAGACAAGCACCGGTGAGTATCCGCTCGTCTCACTCACCATCAAAGGCGGCGAGCTGATGCGCACCGGCGGGAACATCCGCATGATCTGGCCGGACACCACGCCCGCCTCATCCCAGCCCACCAAGCCGGGCACCAAACTCACCGCCGCCGAAGTTTCCATGCACGAGCTGGGCTTTGATGACGCCCTTTTTGAAAAGCTCAAGAAGCACCGGAACGCCATCGCCCAGTCCGAAGGCGTGCCCGCCTATGTCGTCTTCAGCAATCAAACGCTGGAGTTCCTCACCCGCCTGAAACCGAAGAGCATCGAATCAGCCCTGAAGATTCGTGGAGTCGGTGAAAAGAAAGCCGTGACGTATCTGCCTGAATTTATTCAGGTGATCAAGAAGCATGGATAAACTCAATCCTTCGAGTTGATGTTCCCAGACTTACGAATGGCGCGCATGAGACGCCAGCCGAGGAAGAGACTCAGCAGGTAGCCGAGCGCTCCGAAGACGGAGATGCCCCAGACGACGGGTTTGGCCTCACGACTCCATAGCTCAGATGAGCCCAGGAAGATGGCGGCGGTGAGGACGCCGAGGACGAGGCGGTTCACGATGGGATCAAGATGCCGATGATCGAGATGCACGGTCAGTGTGCCGTCGCGGAACCTCGCGAGCAGATCCACGAGATCACGCGGCAGTGCGGAGATGAGGCGATCCCAATCACGATAAGCGCGGCGCGCACGACGGACGATGCGGTTTGGCGCGAAGCGACGCAGCAACATGCGCTGACAGAATGGCTGCATCAGCTCGGCCAAACTCACGTCGGGACTGAAGCGTCGGCTGGTGCCTTCCAGCACGATGATCGTTTTCAAAAGCATGGCCAGTGGTGGTGGCAGCGTGATGTGATAACGGCGGATGATCTCGATCAGAGAACTCAGCGCCGAACCAACGTTAATATCACTCAAGGGATGCCCGACAAAGTCGGCCATGAAGTCGTCGAGATCCGCGCGCAGCCGATCTTGTGCAAAGTCATGCGGCACCGAGCCGAGACGCAGCACTTGCTCGGTGACTTGCTCGGCATCGTTCTCGACGATGCCAAGAAGCAGCGCTTCCACTTCATCGCGCAGCTCATCATCGATTCGACCCACCTGCCCGCAATCAACGACACCGACCACGTTTCCTGGCAGCAGGATCAAATTTCCCGGATGCGGATCGGAATGATAGAAGCCATCACGGAAAACCATTTCCAAATACATGTTCGCTCCACGCCGAGCGAACTCAGACAGATCTTCACCCGATGCCTTCAAGGCCTCAATGTCAGTGCCAGGAATGCCATCGAGCCGCTCCATCGTGACGATCTGATGCGAGCAAAGATCAGAATACACGCGCGGGATGCAGACGTTGGGATCTTCCTCAAAATGCAGCGCAAACTCCTCCAGGTTTCGCTTCTCATAGGTGAAGTCCAGCTCTCGTAACAAGGTGCGGCGAAACTGCCGCACGATGGCCACTGGCTGATACGGGCGCAGTGAAGCCGACTGACTCTCGACCAATTCCGCCAGCAACTGCAATATCTCCAGATCCGTGATGACACGACTCTCGATCCCCGTGCGCCGAACCTTCACGGCCACACGCTCACCACTCGGAAGCACAGCTCCATAAACCTGTGCGATGGAAGCCGCCGCCATCGGAGTCTCCTCGAACTCAGCAAACAATTCCTCCAAGGTCGCGCCGAGATCTTTTTCGATATGCGCGCGCGCTGATTCGGCTGACTCTGCCGGCACATTAGACTGCAACTCAGACAGCTCGGCTGTCATTTCAGGTCCGATCAAATCAGCGCGCGTGCTCAGCATCTGGCCAAGTTTAATAAAGGTCGTACCCAGCTCAGTCAGCGCCATACGCACTCGTGCGGCGGTGGTCACTCCAGCCAGAGCTTGGCCGTCCGCACTGCGCAGCCGATCATTCAGCCAGGGATAGTCGAGACTGCCAAACAGATCCGCCAATCCATATTTCCCCAGTACCGTCGCGATCTCGCCGAGGCGCATCGCATGTCGTTCAAGTCGCGCTATGACATCCAGTTTCATGATCAAGCATACACGCTAGAGAAGCCTTGTCGAAAGCTCACAAATCCGCCGCCGCCTCGCGCAGTTTATCCTTCTTGCTCTTGCGCCAACCTTTGATGCCGCCCGTGCTTGGAGATGGCGGAGGAGCTTGATCCATTGGCTCGAAACCTGGGATCTGCTCGCGCACGAGGCTCAGATGATTGCGCTTCTCGATCAGACAAAAATGCGCATGGGATTCTGCTGCGATGAAACTCACCGCGACACCCGCCTCCCCTGCGCGGCCCGTGCGACCAATGCGATGTGTGTAGTCCACCGCAGAGCGCGGCAGATCATAATTCACCACCGCTGGCAACTGCGAGATGTCCAATCCGCGACAGGCCAAGTCCGTGGCTACAAGCACCTGAAAGAACGAGTCTTTAAACTCCGCCAAAGCCTGCATCCGCGCGCCCTGACTCAGTTCGCCATGAAAGGCCACCGCGCCGATGCCATGACGCCTCAGTTTATCAGCGACATGTTCCGCCGTGTATTGCTTTGCCACAAAGACGAGCACCCGCTTCCATCCTTCCGTCTTGATCAAATGACGTAGCAGCGGCGTGCGCTGCGCCGTGTCCACTTCAATAGCACGCTGCTCGATCACCGGCATCTCAGCAGGCGCACTTTCGATCTCGATCCGTGTCGGCTCATGAAGAATTTGATCCGCCAGCGCCTGCACCTCATCAGGAAACGTCGCTGAGAATAACAAATTCTGCCTGCGCTTTGGCAGCAGTGCCAGCACACGTTTCAGCTCATCGGCAAAGCCCAGATCGAGCAGCCGATCCGCCTCATCCAGCACCAGCGCCGAGACATGATTGAGATGCAGTGCATTGTGATCCACTAGATCCAGCAAGCGGCCCGGCGTCGCGATGATGAAGTCAGCACCACCGCGCAGCGCCATCATTTGAGGATTGATCGAGACTCCACCAAACGCGCTCACCACTTTGATACGCTCAGGCAGATGCACCGAGCAGCGCAGCACTTCTTTCGTCACCTGCGCCACCAGCTCGCGCGTCGGCACTAGGATCAAAGTGTGTACACGCCGTGGCTTCTCCATCCGTGTCGCCAACCAGCGCTGGAGCAGCGGCAGCACAAACGCCATCGTCTTGCCCGATCCTGTCTGCGCCGTCGCCAGCACGTCTCCGCCTTTCAGCACCACAGGAATCGCAGCCGACTGCACTGGCGTCGGAGCCACGTATTGACTGAGAGCGCTGACAAGCGGGGCAGAAAGACCGAGAGATGAAAAGGGCATGGCCTTTCCTATAAGCCCGATCCGCGCAGCATAAAACTTGGAATCATCCCGTCTTCAAACCGCGTTTAGACCACTCCATGAAACTCGCCCTCATCCTCTCTCTCATTGCTGGACTCACTTTCGCCACAGATCATCCCGACACCACTGGCTGGAAAGATCTCTTCGCTGCCGATCTCTCAAACACCGTTGCTCCTGGCGGCTGGGGATTCACCAATGGTGAACTCGTCGCCAAAGACCACGACACCCTCTGGACCAAGGACTCGTATGGCGACTTCATCCTCGATCTCGAATTCAAAGTGATCGCCGAGTCCAACAGCGGCGTCTTCCTTCGCTCCGGCGATATCAAGAACGTACTCTCCGCGCTCGAAGTCCAAGTCCACGACAGCGCTGACGGCAGCAAATACGGCATGGTCGCCGCGATTTATGATGCCATGCCGCCAACCAAGAGCATGGCCAAACCCATCGGCGAATGGAACCACTTCACCATCACCTGCCAGGGCAGTAAGGTCAGCATCCTCTTCAACGGTGAACTCGTCATCGACGCCGACCTCAACAACTGGCCCGAAGCCGGCAAGAACCCAGACGGCACGCCGAACAAGTTCAAGAAAGCCCTCAAGGACTACGCCCGCAGTGGCCCCATCGGCCTTCAGGGCCTTCACGGCAAAGCGCAGGCTCCGGTGTGGTATCGGAATGTGAAGATCAAAGTTTTTTGATCGGTCTTCAAAACAACAAACTCTATCGTCACGTCTTCGCGTGGGTTGCAGTTCACCTCATCAGGGGAATGTTTGCCGTGTTTGAATCGCTGGCTCGTCATCTTCACCTGGCTCACCATCAGTGCACACGCTGATGCGCCTTGGTCGTGGCTGAATACGGAACTCGGTGCCGTCGAGCAGGAGCACGGGCCGCTTCGGTCTGCACTCATCACGCTGCCGCCATCACCTACAGCACAGCCTCATGAACACGCGGGCTTTCACAGCGGCTTCGCGCCTCAGCAGGACTCCATCCGCTGGGTGCAGATCGATCTGGGGAAGGAATACGCGCTTGATGAGGTGGTCGTGATTCCAGCCATGCTTGGCAGCGTGGAGGCTTATGGGTTCCCGCATCGCTTCCGGGTCGATGCGTCGAATGACTCACTTTTTGGCGAGTCCATCACGCTGCTCGATCAAACAAGCAGTGATGTCTCTTCAACGCTCGCTCCGTGGCGCATCGACGCGAAGAAAGCGAAAGCACGCTACGTGCGCTTCGCAGCCACCAAGCTCTCATCCCAGCCTCGCTTGAGCCAGCGCTTCATCTTTTGTCTGGGTGAGTTGCTTGTCTTCAGCGGCGGACAAAACATCGCGCTGCAAGCAAACGTGCTCGCGCCAAATTCCGTCGAGACTCTGCCCACATGGTCGCCAAAGCATCTCGTCGATGGTTGCCACGCGCTTGGCCTACCCGTCAATAATGATGACGTAAGCAGCAACGGCTGGCACAGCGACATCTCGACCACCGCCGATGCTACGAAATGGGTGCAGGTCGATCTCGGCTCCGTGCGTGATTTGCAGGAGATCCGCCTCATTCCCGCTCACCCTCGTGATTACCCAGATCGCTTCGGTTTCGGCTTTCCTCATCGTTTCAAAGTCGAGGCAGATGGCCGAACCATCTTTGATAGCAGCACGACTGACTTCCCGAATCCTAGTGATACACCCGTCGCATTCCCAACGCCCAGACTGAGAGCGAAAACCATCCGCATCACCGCCACGAAGCTCTGGGAGCGCAGTGGCGATTTCGTTTATGCGCTGGCTGAACTGCAAGCCTTCTCAGGAGGTAAAAACATCGCACTCGGCAGCAGTGCGACCAGCTCCGATGATACACTGACGACTTCATGGCAGCGTGAGTTTCTGGTGGATGGCCGCAGCAGTTCCGGCCTGCTCCTCCATGAAGCCGCTTGGCTCAGCGACTTGTCAAAGCGCCGTGAAATCTCTCATGAACTCGCCGAACTCGATCTTCGGCATAACGCAGGCGTTTCCCTGGCTCAAATGCGTGCGGCATGGCTTGGCGGCTTTGCTTTACTTAGCGTCGTCGCATTCGCTTTCATCGTAATTCAGCGCTCCAAACGCTCACGCCACCTCGAAATGGAATCTCTGCGCCAGCGCATCTCCCGCGACCTGCATGATGACATCGGCAGTCATCTTGGCAGCATCCGGCTCATGTCAGAGCTGGCCCTGCGTGATGGCAGCGACTCCGATTCACTCGAAGAAATCCACCGGCTCGCCGGTGAGGCCGCTGAGTCCATGCGCGGCATCATCTGGCTGGTGCGCGAGGGCGATGCACCGAAGTTGGCCAGCCTTGTCGAAGCCATGAGCCAAAGCGCGGCCAGCTTGTTGAAAGGGACCGATTGGACGCTCAAAGCACCCACAGCCGATGATTCGACGACCGCATCGCTTGAGTTTCATCGGCAGGTTTTTCTCTTCTTCCGCGAAGCAGCCCACAACGTCACACGCCATGCCAAAGCCTCTACCGTGACCATCGAGATCTGTTGGAAGTCGAAGCGCTTTCAATTGTGCATCAAAGACAACGGCTGCGGATTCGATGCCGATGCAGTCACGGCAGGAAATGGTCTCACCAATCTGCGCCATCGTGCCGAAGTGCTGAAGGGGAATCTGCATATCACCAGTGAGTCAGGCAAAGGCACCCACATCACCCTCGACGCACCACTCTCATGAAAACCATCTGGATCGTCGAAGACCACGCTTCCTTCCGCCGCACGCTTGTGCGCGTGCTGAATGCCGAAACAGATCTGCAATGTACTCGCGACTTCGATTCGTGCGAAAAACTCCTCGCCGCACTCTCTCATGATGACGCGCCTCATTTGATTTTGCTCGATGTCGGTTTGCCTGGCATGAGCGGCCTCACTGGCATCCGCCTCATCAAAGAACGCACTCCCAAAACCCTCGTCGTCATCCTCACGGTCTTCGAAGACGACGACAAAGTCTTCTCTGCTATCTGCGCCGGAGCTAGTGGCTATCTTTTGAAGACCAGCAGCGTCACCGAGATCACTCAGGCCGTGCGCGATGCCCTGGCTGGTGGCTCACCCATGACCTCACGCATCGCCCGCCGAGTGCTTGATATGTTTTCAAAGCTCGCGCCAAAGCAAGGCGACTACGGGCTCAGCGACCGTGAGAAGGAGATCCTCCAGCTCATGACCACCGGCCTAATCAAAAAAGAAATCGCCGACCGCCTCACACTCAGCATCCACACCGTAGATACTTATCTCCGCCGCATCTACGAGAAGCTGGAGGTGAACACGCGAACCGGCGCTGTGGCGAAGGCGTTCAAGGAAGGTCTGGTATGATCCTGGGAGGTACTTGCACGCTAAGGAAGTGAGCAGCGTGGCGTACTGTTTTGTCTCAACCATGACTTTCAGCTTCCGCTTTCGATCATCATTCACTGCCATACTCGCCATCAGTCTTGGACTGATAGGTGCCCTCCGCGCTGCGGAACCGTATGACGCTTTCCTGGAGACGCATTGCATTCGCTGCCACGGGCCGGAAAAGGAGAAGGGTGATCTGCGGATCGATCAGCTCTCGCGGGACTTCAAACTGGGGGCGGACACGCATCATTGGGCGGAGATGATGGAGCAGGTGAATTCGGGTGAGATGCCGCCGAAGAAGGAGAAACAGCCATCGCAGGCGGAGATCGCGGCCTTTGTGACGAGTCTGGATTCGCGCATCAAGGAAGGCCGAGCGGCTCGCATGGCGGCACGGCCTGCGGTGTCGCATTATCGGCTAAGCCGGAAGGAGTATCAAAACACGGTCTATGACCTGCTCGGCGTGCGCTATGATCCGGCCAAGCCGGGGGAGCTGAACGAGGACACGCTGTGGCACGGCTTTGAGCGCATCGGGTCGGAGCTTTCGCTCTCGCCATCGCATGTGGATCGTTATTACCGTGCGGCGGAGCTGGTGTTGGACCGTGCGTTTCCTGCTGCGGCATCCGGCGAGGCTCGCAAAGTCCGCAAGACGGCGGCGGAGATCCGTTACAACGGCGGGAAGGAGCAGCAGGAGGCGCTGAACCGCTTCGGCATCAAGCGTCCGCTGCGTTATCTTCTGTTCCCTGGCACTGTCCAAAACGCGCTCTCGCCGAACTCGCTCGGCAAGACCGGCCCGGAGCACAGCGGGCTCTACAAACTCCGCATCCAGGCCAGCGGCATCCGACCCATAGGCGGCCAGACGGCGCATCTGAGCATCGGCAAGCGCACGGGCGAGGAGACGGTGGACGGGCTCATCGAGTTCGACATCACGGCGCCGGAGGACAAACCGCAGGTGTATGAGTTCGAGGTGTTTCTCGAGATGCCAGCGACGCTGGACTTCTGCGTGGTGGCCACGGATGTGGTGGACCGCAGAGCTGGCGCGGCCTTCCGCAATGCGATCGGCAGCAGGAGCGGCTACATTTTCACCCACAGCAGCGAGACTCTGCTCCTCAACCCGAACGCGCCGCAGATGTTCGATGACAAGGGCAATGGCCTCTTCTCCACGGTGCTGCTCGATTGGATCGAATGGGAAGGGCCCCTGGTGTCGGAGGCTGAAAAAGCACGGCGCAACGATGTGGTGCCGCCCGATGACGCGACGCCCGAGGTGGTGGCGGAGCATCTGCAACGCTTTGCCGAACGCTCCTGGCGTCGGCCGGTGAAGAAGGAGGAGTTGGAGGAGTATTTACAATCCTACCGCACCGAGCGCGAGGCGGGCGAGAAGACGGCGGATGCCTATCGTGTGGCGTTGCAGGGCGTGCTGACTTCCCGACACTTCATCTACCTCGTCGAGGGCGACACGGTGGCCCGCGAGCATCTCACGGACACGGAACTCGCCTCGCGGCTCTCGTATTTCCTGTGGAGTTCGATGCCAGACGACATGCTCTTCACCGCAGCCAAAGGCGGCACGCTGAATGGCGATGACCTCAAGAAAGAAGTGGACCGGATGCTGACCGACAGCAAAGCCAGCCGTTTCATCGATGACTTCGCGCGGCAGTGGTTGCAACTGCACCGCGTCGGCATGTTCCCACCGGACAAAAAGCTCTACCCCGCCTACGACGCATGGTTGGAGGAGAGCATGCGCACGGAGCCGGTGGAGTTCTTCCGCGAGATGTTCAGCAAGAACCTGCCCATCGACGGCTTCATCCATTCCGACTGGACCGTGGCCAATGCGCGGCTCTGCGACTTCTACGGACTGGCGGAGCCGAAGAATGGCGGCTTCCAACGCGTGTCGCTGAAGCCCGAGGATCGTCGCGGTGGTCTGCTGACGATGGGCGCAGTGCTCGGCCTGACCTCCGACGGCACGCGGCAACGCCCGGTGCATCGCGGTGTCTGGCTCAGCGAGGTGGTCCTTGGCAAGACGCCGCCACCGCCACCGGCCAACGTGCCCGCCATCGAACCCCCAACTCCGCAAAGCCCCAAAGCGACGCTGCGCCAAAAGATCGAAGCACACCGCAACGACGCGAACTGCGCCGCCTGCCACGCGAAGCTCGACCCGCTCGGCCTTGCCTGGGACAACTACGACGCCATCGGCCAATGGCGCACCCATGAGAAAATCGCGGCGGGGGTCGGTGCGGACCCCGTGGTGAATCCCGCCGGTGAAATGCCCGATGGCCGCGCCTTCAAAGATGCCAATGAGTTCAAGCAACGCCTGCTCGAAGACCGCGACGAACTCGCCCGCGCCTTCATCGACCACCTTTGCACCTACGGCCTCCGCCGCGCCCTCAGCTTTGACGATCAAGACGACCTCAAGGCCATCGCTGCTGAAGCGAAGAAACACGACTACCGGATCAAGGACATCGTCCGCGCCGTGGCGATGTCGGAGCTGATGAGGAAGCGATGATCATACCTGCTGCAACAACATTGACCGCTATGTCCGAACGCATTCCCTGCTCGAATCCAGACTGTCGCAACACGATCTTGCCATCCACAGCGGCGGCAAATAATGGACTGTGTGCACCTTGCATTGGTGACATTAGAAAGAAGGAGCGCGAAGAGTATATTCGACTGAATCGCCGCACGGTTGATCAGTATGAAGGCATTGCGGATCGAGTTGAGATCGCAGTGATCATGCTGTCGCCCAGAAAATATGATCCGCTGATAGCCTATGCTCCAGCTCCGTTGTCCGTGGAGCAACTATTCGCATCATTGTCCGCAGAAGACGCCTGCCAACTCGCTGCCATTGCATCTCGGGCAATGGAGGATGGAAATGTGAATTTGGCAGAGGATATCGGGAAGTCGCTGGCCACCCTCACAGATTGGGATCTGACCGAGATGCTACACGCATGGCTGGCAAAGCATCACTACTGGCCATCGATCACATTCAGGATGGCGAAGCATGAGATTCGTGACGCCATTATTCAATCGCTGACCGCTGGCCGAGCGAATGCCAATCACGCACTAAGTTCCCTAGCTTGGATTGGTGACGATGTTGTCAAGAATGCCTTTGTTCAGTGGGATATTCAGAGGCCAACTTGGGCGTCCTCCTTGCACGTCATTCCTTCTGCATACGCTCACACCGCTGGCTGGGAAATTGTTAACAACTCCCGGCGTGATCTGTTTCACGAGCATTGTCTTGCTTTGACCCAAGCGGACGATGGGCACTCGGTAGCTATGGTCAGAACGTTTCAGGGCACTGGGAGGCCATGCCCGTGGTGTGGCCATGAGCTATCACACATGTTGGAGATTGATCTCTCAGACAGAGCATTCGCGTTCCTGAGTTTTGCGGGTTCTCGCCTTCCCATTCTTACATGTCATGGATGCACATGTTATGGTGGAGCGTTCTTCTCCAAGGTGGAACCAGATGGCACCGCTCAGCCACATCCGCGCGGAATCCGTCCCAAGTGGTTGCCCGACACTTCGCAGCCCTGGTCAGAACCCGCTTGGAGAAATATTGGCGTCAAACTCACCCCTCGCCGCGCTATTCACGCCGCTGATTGGTGCATGGAACTGAAGACCTCACAAATCGGCGGACTTCCCTGCTGGGTTCAAGACTCCGATTACCCTCAGTGCCCCGATTGCGACAAGAGCATGACTTTTATCGCTCAACTGAACGAAGACGACTTCCCAGCCTGTGAGGGCACCTACTATGCATTCCTTTGTGCTTCGTGCCGCACAACAGCCACAAACTACCAACAGACCTGAGCCATTACCTCATGAATCACCTTGGACAAAAATGGCACCTCGCCCGCCGTCACTTCTTGCGCGGGTTCGGTGTGTCCGTCTCATTGGCTCGCAATGTCAGCGGCAGCATCGGGCATTGTCTTGGGTCGTATGGAAAGCGCGTGTTGATCTCAAACTTGGCGCGTGGCATCCAGCAGCTTGTTGAGTTCATCCGCTGCTCCAACCTCAAACTGCGGGGTTTGCAGTTTATAGATCATTCCATGCTCCAGCGGATAAATCTCATCTCCGTCGTCAATTTCGACGGCAAGGTAGCGGATCAGTTTGAGCTTATCGGCGGCAGGCAGCAGCCGCGCCGATGGCATGATTTCACTCAGTGTCATGCTCGGATGATACACTCGGCGCACTGGACTCAAACCCCAAAATCATCCCTTTGACCGTAACTGCCCGCCGACCAATCACGAACCAAACAACAACGAACCAAGAACATTTATGAGCAACTACCTATCCCAATCCTGGCTCCTCAATCGCCGCCACGCTCTCAAGGCGCTTGGTAGCTTCATCTCCCTTCCCATGCTCGAATGCATGGTGCCGCTCCGAGCGGCAGAAAAAGTCACCGCCACGCCAAAGCGCAGCGCCTTCATTTACCTCGCGAACGGCGTTCACTCGCTGAACTACCAGATCACCACGGAGGGGAAGGGTTACCAGTTCTCCCGGTCGTTGAAGCCTCTGGAGAAGCATCGCGAAGTCATCACGCCGATCAGCGGGCTGCATCATCCGGGAAGCCTCAGCCATCACCACAACTGCATCTCCGTCTGGCTCACCGGCGGGAAGCTCGGCCCATCGGATCGGAACACCATCTCCGTGGACCAGAAGATGGCGGAAATCACCGCCCTCCAAACCCGGGTCGCTTCGATGGAGGTGGCCCTCACGCAGGAATC
>JBEBGU010000523.1:0-3965 GCA_040081325.1 Prosthecobacter sp. | reverse complement strand
GTGGACATCAATGCTGAACAGATGCGGCATTACCCTTTCATTTACATGATCGAGCCGGGCCACATCAGTCTGACGGAAGATGAAGCGCGGACGATGCGTGAGTACCTGATGAATGGCGGCTTCATCATGGTGGATGATTTTTGGGGTGAGGAGGAGTGGGAGACATTTCATGTCGCGCTGAAGCAGATCTTTCCTGATCGTGATGCGCAGGAGCTGCCGCTAGAGCACGAAATTTTCCACATGGTCTTTCCGCTGAAAGTGAAGCCACAGATCCCAAGTGTCGGTCATGCGATGGCGGGCCGCTCCCAGGGCATCACGGCTGAGCGGTTCGATGCCGAGACGCCGCACTATCGCGGGGTCTTTGATGACAAGAAGCGACTGATGATGATCATCTGCCACAACACCGATCTCGGTGACGGCTGGGAAGAGGAGGGGACTGATCCCTGGTACTTCCGTGAGTTCTCCGAGAAGTATGCCTATCCGCTCGGGATCAATATTGTCTTTTATGCGCTGACGCATTGAGCTTGTGCTGTGAGGGGGCCGATGATGTGAAATTGATCCGTGTCGTGAATCGGATGCCTTCGAATCGTCTCACGTTCCGATACAAAAATGCTTCATCGTATCCAGGGTTAGGCGTTTTATGAGGCGGGAGTTTACAAGGTGAAGCTGTGGTCAAAAGCGTGTCCAGCCTTCCTTTGATGACCTGCTCTTGATGTGCAATCGCCTAGAAAAGCCTGTTGCCAGACTGAATGTGTCCGCTAGAATTCGCGGCCAAAATCCGGCCCAACCAACCGCTCCCCGACCCCTCGTGACCCCGTCATTCCTCCTAACTCAAGGTATCCAAATTTCCATCGTGCTCGCTGTCGTTGGACTGGCTTTTGCGATTCTGCTCATCCGCCAGATTCTCGCGGCATCACCCGGTAACGACAAAATGGCCCTCATCGGCGGAGCCATTCAACAAGGCGCTAAGGCCTACATGAGTCGGCAGATACGAGCGGTCAGTATGATCGCTGTTTTGGTCTTTGCTGTGGTCTGGTATGCACGCGGTGGTGCGGCCAGTGCCGGATTTGTCGTGGGTGCTGTTTGCTCCATGGTCGCAGGCTACATCGGCATGATGGTGGCTGTGCGCGCCAATGTTCGCACGGCTTGGGCGGCCAGTGTCGGTGCGCATCCCGCTCTCAAGATCGCCTTCAATGGTGGTGCGGTCACTGGTCTGCTGGTTGTCGCGCTTGGACTGCTTTCGGTGGGCGTGTTTTATTTGGTGATGGAAAACATGGGCGGCGTGCAGGCGGCGATTGATTCGCTGATCGGCTTGGCTCTGGGTAGCTCCCTGATCTCGGTTTTTGCTCGTCTCGGCGGCGGCATCTATACCAAAGCGGCTGACGTGGGCGCTGACCTCGTGGGTAAGATCGAGCAGAACCTCAATGAAGATGATCCACGTAACCCTGCGACCATCGCAGACAACGTGGGTGACAACGTGGGCGACGGCGCAGGCATGGCTGCGGACGGGTTTGAAACCTACGCAGTGAGCTTGATCGGCGCGATGCTGGTGGGTC
Source organism: Prosthecobacter sp. (assembly GCA_040081325.1). Taxonomy (GTDB): domain Bacteria; phylum Verrucomicrobiota; class Verrucomicrobiia; order Verrucomicrobiales; family Verrucomicrobiaceae; genus Prosthecobacter. The sequence continues at coordinate 2,409 of JBEBGU010000523.1, read as the reverse complement.
ACCTGACTGGGCCAGAAGGCAATCATGCGGTGATCGTTTATCCTTTCGTTCTTTGCGGTCTGTCCATCTTGTCCTCACTGCTTGGCATCGGCTGGGTGAATTTTGTGAAGCAAAAGGCAACAGCCTCTCTGGTAAGCGGTGTGGCTGTCTCGGGGATCGTTTCGGCGATTCTATTCAAATGGGCGACTGGAGCGATCTTCCCAGAAGCTGTCGTCATGGCCGGCAAAACGATCACAGCCGACAGTCTCTTCTATTGTGCCATCATTGGCATCGTGCTGACCTTTGTCGTGGTGTGGATCACGAACTACTTCACCAGCACCGCACACGCCCCTGTGCGTCGCATTGCCAAAGCCTCAGAAACAGGTCATGCCACGAACATCATCGCGGGTATCAGTGTCGGGCATCATGCCACGCTCTTGCCTGTGCTGGCCATCGCTAGTTCGATCTGGGTGTGCTGGGATTTAGGCGGTCTTTACGGCATCGCCGTGGCAGTGGTTTCAATGTTGAGCCTCAGCGGCATCATTATCTCACTGGATGCCTTTGGCCCGATCACTGACAACGCTGGCGGTATCGCTGTCATGTCGGGTCTGCCTGAAGAAGTGCGCAAAATTACTGATGAACTCGATGCCGTGGGCAACACCATGAAGGCCGTGACCAAAGGCTATGCCATCGCTTCAGCCGGACTCGCCGCCATGGTTCTCTTTGGCTCCTATGTGGAGGAGTTAAAAGCCTTCCTGCATCTGAAGGTGATCGCTTTTGACCTGATGGACCCGAGGGTCATCATCGGGATGTTTATCGGTGGCCTGTTGCCTTACCTCTTCACGGCTTTTGGTATGGATGCCGTGGGCAGCGCTGCTGGTGCCGTGGTGCGTGAAGTGCGCCGCCAGATCGCCGCCAAACCAGGAATCCTCACTGGACAGGACACGCCTGAGTATGGTCAATGCGTGGACATCGTGACCAAGGCGGCCTTGCGTCAAATGATCGTCCCAGCTCTGTTGCCGATCATCTTTGTCCTTGGAGTAGCTTTCTTGGGTAAGGAAGCTCTTGGCGGACTGCTCATCGGCACAATCATCACCGGTCTGTTTGTCGGCATCGCCATGACCAGTGCTGGTGGAGCCTGGGACAACGCCAAGAAATACGTCGAAGAAGGTAATCATGGCGGCAAGGGCAGCTTTGCTCATGCGGCTGCGGTGACTGGAGACACCGTCGGTGATCCCTACAAGGACACCTCTGGCCCAGCGGTGAACCCAATGATTAAAGTGGTGAACATTCTGGCGATCCTTGTGATCCCGTTGTTCTTCAAATAAATGCGCCGTCGGGGGGGCTGGGTATGAAAGTCTCCAGCCTTTCTTGATGGACCCTAGTTGCTGTCCACTGGGGGAAGTCACCTCTTAGCGGCGCTTTCGATCCGCTCAATGCGCCATTGTTGACGGTGAGCACTCACCCATTCGGTGAGCGCTCGATCAAAACCCACATCTTTCCCCTCCTTCTCACTGGCCAGCCACTTGTGCTTCTGTATCTGATCGAGTTCCGCCTTAAATTCAGCGTAAGGAGAGGTGGTTAAAACAGAGGAAGCCATGGACGATTTAGTGGGGAAGTTGGTCAATTGTCCACCGCTCGAACTTCCACGCAACCACGCTTTTCGCTGGCGGAAATCTCTCGTGGTATGCAGAAAGAAAATGACAATTCATCACCTGCCGCTATATCATGCGGCTTCCACCTTCCCGTCTCACGGGCCGAAGTAGCTCAGAGGTAGAGCAGCGCATTCGTAATGCGCGGGTCGCGGGTTCAATTCCCGCCTTCGGCTCCATTTTCTGTGAAGATCCATGACCGAACCTACTGACAAGCCTCGTTTGAGCCGAGTTAGGCGCCAAGAGGCGATGCTTAACAGCATTGCGAAGCTAATCGGCTGTACAGCACTGGTGGTCACCGTGGCAGTTGTTTTCTATGTGATCGTTATCCAGTTAGATAAAGCGGGACCTCGCATCGACCCGGCCTACGTCGCTGAATCCACTCAAAACTACCGTTGGTCTGGTGCCGAGTCCGCGCCCAAAGATCCTCGGCTTGGTGTTCCGCGCCCCGTTTTAGCCAAAACAAATGGAGAAGCAGTGCCTTCTTTGGCTAACTCAATGCCAGGGATACAGTCCAAAACGCCAGTCCCCCCACTTATCGATGTCGAGGCATTACGGCCTGCTATTGAGGAAGTTGTGCGCAAATTCTTTTTGGCGTCATCGGTCGCGGAAAAAGCGGCATGTTCGAGAGACCGAGAGCGCGTTCAGCCTCTGATGGAAACCTATTACCAGACTCACCCCTTGAGTGACGCTCTCTGGCAGAAGCTTGGTTGGGTTTTACCCATGGATGAGCCGGGTCACCAACTCGCCTACGCTCAGAGTGTTTTTGCTGATGGTG
>JBEBGU010000522.1:0-3967 GCA_040081325.1 Prosthecobacter sp. | reverse complement strand
ACATCAGTGGACTGCAACGCGCGCTCGTCGAAGCCGCCGAACGCAGCGGCAGCGCTGTGGTGCCAGGCTACACGCATCTCCAGCGCGGCCAGCCCGTGCTTTTTGCCCATCATCTGCTGGCTTATGTCGAGATGTTGGGGCGTGACGTGGCTCGTCTCCAAGATGCTAGCAAGCGGCTCAATGTATCGCCTCTCGGTTCCGGTGCGCTCGCGGGTTCCACGATCATTCTCGACCGCGAGTTCATGGCGAAGGAACTCGGCTTCTCCGGCGTGACGCAGAACAGCATGGACGCCGTGAGCGACCGCGATTTTGCTGCCGAAGTGCTTTTCGACATCGCTCTCTGCGGTGTGCATTTGTCGCGTCTCAGCGAGGACGTGATCCTCTGGTGCAGCGCCGAGTTTGGCTTCATCACACTGAGTGATGCACACACCACGGGCTCCTCGTTGATGCCGCAGAAAAAGAACCCTGACGTGGCTGAGCTGACACGCGGGAAATCAGGCCGCCTCATCGGCAATCTCATGGCGCTGCTGACGCTGCTGAAAGGTCTGCCGATGACCTACAATCGCGACATGCAGGAGGACAAGGAACCGCTCTTTGATTCCATCGACACGATCAAGGCCGCACTCGCAGTCTTTGCCGAAATGATCGCCGGCATGGAAGTGAATGAAACCCGCACGCGCGCCGCGACGAGTGACCCGATGCTGCTCGCCACTGATCTCGCCGACTATCTCGTTAATCACGGCGTGCCCTTCCGCTCAGCACATGAAGTCATCGGCAAACTCGTCGCACATAGCATCGCGGAGAAGGTCGCCTTTGCCGACATCCCGCTAGCGAAGTATCAGGAGTTCTCGCCAGCCTTTGAGGCGGATCTTTTCGCCTGCCTGAATCTGGAAACCGCGCTCGCCGCACGCAAAGGAATCGGTGCGCCATCACCACTGAATGTCACGGCGCAGATCGCCCGCTGGAAGGGGGCCCTGTCGTGATGAGTGAGGAGGAACGCTGCCCTCTTTTTCATAAGCTGCCGCGAGAGGGTTGGGAGCGCGTGAGCCATGAACGCGTCTTCGACAATCCGCACATCAGCGTGGATGCCGTCGAGTATCTGACCCCTAATCGCCGCGACAAAGCTGTGCCCTGGCTGGTGGTGAATCGCAAAGCGGCGGTGGCCATCGCACCCGTGACCGCGAGTGGTGAGTTTGTTTTGATCGAGCAGGAGCGCCTGCCGGTGCAGCAGATCTGCCTCGAATTTCCCGCTGGTCAGATCGACTGCGCGGTTGAGTCCATCACGCCAGAGATCATCACAGAGACCGCCTTGCGCGAGTTGCAGGAGGAAACCGGCTACGCGCTGGCTCCCGGCGGGACACTCGAACCGCTGGGCTGGTTTCTCCCATCGCAAGGTTTCACCGATGAGCACGTTTATTTATTCAAGGCAGAGCCCGTGTGCGTCGTCAGCCGTCCGAACCCGGATGGAAGCGAGCACATCAGCCCCGCGCAACTGGTCAGTTCAGGGGAATTGCGGAGGATGATCGCTGCCAATGAGATCACCACCGCCCTGACACTGGCACTCTACGCGCGGATGGCGGCCAAGGGATCAATTTGAGGCATTCTCTACACCCCCCGTTTTCTATTTTATGTGGCAAGGCATTCTGAACAAAGTTTTCAAAGTCCGCGAGAAGGTCGCCATGAACCTCAACAGGGACGATGAAGAAAAGCCCTTCTTAGATCATCTCGAAGACCTGCGCTCGATGCTCGTACGCATGGCCGTCACGCTGGTGGTTGCCACGATTGTAGCCTTCACTTTCTATAAGGAGCTGTTCAACATCCTGCTCTATCCGATGGTGCTCGCGGGCTTTGCTCCCAATATTGAGGAGGCGCGCAAACTACTCATCAACATAGACATCGCCGGCCCATTCATGATGGCGGTCAATGTGTCGCTGATTGCCGCAGTGATCGCGTCATTCCCACTGCTACTGATCTTTCTGCTTCAGTTCATTTTGCCAGGTCTAAAGCATAAGGAGAAAAAGTTGCTCTTCCCAGCCATCGGTATTGGCACCGGACTTTTCCTCGGTGGTTGCTCCTTTGCCTACTGGCAGGTCTTACCGCGTGCGCTGATCTTCTTCTCCGACTTTGCAGGGTCTGTGGGCGCAAAACAGACCTGGACACTCGACAACTACGTCACCTTCACCACGCGCTTCATTCTCGTATTCGGCATCGCCTTTGAGCTGCCTATTATTGTGATGGCGCTCGTGAAGCTAGACTTCCTGAACTTCAAAATCATGAAGGCTACTTGGCGTCACGCGCTGATCGCCATCACGCTGTTTGCCGCCGTCATCACGCCGACGCCGGATGTGCTGACACTGATGATGATGTCCGGCCCGTTGTATGTCCTATACGCCATCTGCGTCGTGCTGGCGTACTTCATGGAAAAGAAGGACAAGGAAGCCTACCCCGAATACTACGCTGAACTCGCCAAGGATGAGAAGGAGCTGGATGAGGCGGTCAAAGACGACTGGGACAACGAGAACTACAACCCATGGTTCTCGGAAGATAAGGACGACCAGGATGATGAGTATCAAAAGCCACGCGCCACGCCATCCGCCCCGCCGCCAGAGATCGAGAAAGCCGCCAACACCGTGGCCATGAATGACGACATCAACGTAGGCGAAGATCAAAGCTCCGTGATGCCCGACGAAGATGAAGTGCCCGCTGTAGAAAAGACCACCGAAGAACTCGCCCGCGAGGACGAAACCCGAAGTGGCAATCCGCCGCCGCCCGTCGTCTAAAGAGGCGGCGTTTGCACACCGCAACCCGCCCCGATGTAGCGCGCGCGTAGCTCATCGAGGAAGGCTTGCGGGTCGCCATCTTGCGGATAAATGAGAGGCTCACCCACGGTGAGTCGGAGTCGAATTTTCTCTCGTGGCAGGCGCCAGATCGGCCAGCCTTTGCTCAAATAGCGACTGCTGGTTTGCACGTAGATGGGCCACACGGGCGCACCGGAATTTTTGGCGATGACGGCCAGCCCGCCTGTCAGTGGATTCATGCTGCCATGCTCAGGTCGAGTGCGTGTGCCCTCAGGGAAAAACAGGAGGCGCTCATTACCACGCAGCAGTTCGATGCAGCGCCGCAGCATCTTGTGCGTGGGTTCATTCGGGATGAATCCTGCCGACGTAGCACCACCATGCAGGAAGAGATTCCTCATGAGCGTGGCCTTCAGCACGCAGGCGACGTGATCCACCTCGGCGACGACAAACACCGCGTCCCAGAGTGATGGATGATTCGGTGCGACGATCAGCGGCCCAGTCTGCGCATGAAGCCGATCAAAGCCCACATACTCACACTCGACGACACCAAATGATCGCAGCAGCAGGACGACACCCTGGAAGAATTTTTTCAACACGTCCTGTCCCAGCTCACGCGCCTGCTGGCAGGGCAAAGTCAGCGGCAGCAGCCAACTGAAGGGCAGCATGATCAGCCCATAGGCCAGCCAGTAAGCTAGCAGCAAAAGCCCAGCCGTTAACAGTCGCAGACGATCAGACAGAGTGATGCGGTCCATAGGATCAGGCCTTGGCGGACATGCATTGAGGATTGTCAGACGCGGCCTTCATGGGTAACGAGAGACCACTTATGCCGCACCCTGATTCGCTTGTCCAAGCCCTTTCCGCCCTGCCTCACGGACCGTCCTTTCGTTTTATCGACGAGCTGGTGGAAATGGTGCCTGGTGTGTCGGCAACGGCCCGCTGGACACTCAAAGGCGACGAAGCCTTTCTCGAGGGTCACTTCCCCGGCCAGCCGCTGCTGCCCGGTGTGATCATGATCGAGTCACTCGCCCAACTCGGCGGCGTGCTGGCGCAGAGTGATCGTGGCGATCACCCGCTGAAAAACCTGCGCCTCACCGCCGTGCGCCAATTCAAAATCCTCGGCAGCATCCCACCCGGCCAGACTTTGACGATCCATGCGAAACGTGATGCCG
>JBEBGU010000521.1:0-3970 GCA_040081325.1 Prosthecobacter sp. | reverse complement strand
ACCGCACACCAACAGCAACGAAACGACAGCGGCGATCACGAAGCTCAGGGTGAGTGGCACGAGATCGACGAGATAAGCGAAGAGTAACTGGAAGGCAAAGAACCCCGCCGCGAAGAAGAAATAGTTCACCGGATGCAAGCTGACATTTTTCATCATGCCGAGAATCAGCAGCACCGTGAAGAAGAACAGCAACGACACTGGCGCAAAGAACGCGATGCGTGATGCGACCGGCCCGGCATTGAGCACTTTCGGCATGTCCATGCCAATGGCAGGCGCAGAGATGACATCGGGGTAGCTCCACTCCAATGTCCAGCCATCACCTGCGCGCTCACGAGTGGTGGGCGAGCCAGTGCCCACTGGAAAATTGATCTCCTCAAAATCTGTCGTCATCACCAGTGAGAACTCCCGCACACGTGCGCTATCGCCGAACTCGTAACGCCATGCATCCATGCCGCGCGCACGATAGCCTGCCTTGAGCGGCGCGGACTTGCCAGGCTCCAGCGAGATGGCCTGTGTGATCGCCCCCTCTTCCGGCAATGCCTCACGCTTGCCAGTCGCGCCGAGATCAAACGAGAAATCGTGGAAGCTGGCCTTCTTGCCGGGCAGCTCAAACCTCACATACACCGTCTGCGTCACGGGTGTCGGATTCGCAATCTCGTACTCAGCTTCAAACCGCGCACCATAGGTTCGATACCAGAGCAGGCCGCGTTTCTTGGGTTCGTAGTTCAAGCTGACGGTCACTTTGCTGAGCGTGGGCTGCAATAGTTTCCGCCCGTTGGCACTGGCCGCAGTGACATAGTAGGCAGACGGGTGGAGTTGTTGCAAAGACGGGCCCCAGACATCCGTCACCTCACCAGTGAGCTGACTCTGCTGCTGGTTCGTACGCTGCTGCATAGCGGTGCCGAGAATGAACCACGCGATGGTAGTCCCGATAAAGATGACCGCGATAGCGGCAAGGCGTTGAATGCTCATGATGTTGTTCTCCTGTGTTTAGATTGGGTTGATGGTTGAGTTTGGAATCAGATCAAAGGCCGCGCTTCTCGTAGAACAGATCAGCCATAGGAGCCTCGCCACGACAGAGGCTCTTGTGCAGAACGACCTCGTGTTCGGCTTTCGCGCCGGTGCCGTATTCGACGTTTCCATCCACGGCGCTGATGCGGTAGGCATCAGGCAGCGTGAGTGACCATTCTATGGCGTGGATGAACCACGGAGTGAGCGGTAATTCCGCACTCAGTTTGCCGGAAACCGGATCGAGTTTGCCTTTCGCAGACGTGAATGACAGCGCCACCTCCGCCTTCACGGCTTTGCCTTCGCTCAGTGGCAAAGGAAACTCGAGCCGCCTGCCTTCACCCGCGACAGGCTTGGTACTCTGGCCGTTCAGAGAGCATTTCAGCAGAGCGCTGTCCACCGGGAGATCGATCACAAATCTTGGCGAACCTTCGTGCTCAATCTCAAACTTCGCCTCCGTGATCGTCGAACCATCGGCGACGATGCGCGTCTGATACTGCGCCATCTTAATCGTGCCATCCGCCGTCGGCGCTTGCGGTAAGGCCTTCACCCGCACACTCGCACTCGCAGCACCTTCAATCGCCACCAGCATCTCACCGCCAAGCTCCACAGCCACCCATTTTGACAAGCCTGCACTGCCAATGATCTGCCGCAGGTTCTCGCCCTCCATCGCGGACACTGGCGGCACGGCCAGCACGAAAAGACTGCGCGTTTGATCCGTCTTTACCACAGTGGGTGCTGTCAGTTTCCATTGCTCATCGAGCGGCGGCTGCGGCACCGCGTAACTCACTGTCACCTCGCGCTCCAGCACGCCACGGCCTTTCCAGGTGAGAATGAGAGACTGCTGACCGCCTTCAACACGTTCCGCATGCCATTCGGTCAAGTCTTCTCCTTCGGCTTTTGCCTGCCGAGCATTCAACGGAAGCGTGATCGTCGCCGACAGGCCGGAACCACTCTGCGCCGTCAGATAACAGTGCGCGGTGTAGCGCAGTGTGCCGTCATCACGACGCACGGCCAGTTCGTTTTGCAGTGACCATTCACTCGGCATCGGCGGTGCCTGCTCTGCCGCAACCTTGGCCGGTTCTTGCAGTGCCACACTGATGTTGCCGCCTTCTGCCGGGAGAGCGAAGAAGCCTTTGGCGGAGCCCGGCAACACGACTTCGTCACTCTTCACCACCGCTGCGCGACCTTCAGGCAGGCCCGTAATCTCGAGTGTGCCGATGGCGCATGGCAAGGCAGTGAGGTCGATTAACTTGCGATCCGACCAAGTGGCGATCTCCTGTTCTACAAATCGCATCTTAACGCTGCTCGCTCCCATCGTCTTGGTGACCAGACAGAGTCGCCCATCTTTGGCGAGCACCCGCGCGTCCGGTGGTTCGATGGAGGCGACGGCGAGTCCAGCGCCCATGAGCGGAATGCTCTCCCACTGACCGCTAAAATTTTCCACGCGAAACTCAGCCTCCAGTGCCGACTTTCCTTCACGGCAATCGAGACGCAGCAGTGCCGCCATCAGTCCACCTGGCACGGGTGGCGGTTTTATGGCGCCCGCCGCATTCATGGCCGCCTGTGCCGTGTTGATTTGCAGCAGGCGTTTCAATTCCGAGTAAGGCACCGTCACCGTCGCTTTTGCCAAATCAGCGCCAGCCATGTCCGCTGAATCCTGTGATCCAACAGCCGTAGGATCAGCCGCCTGAAGAACCTGCCAGCCCGTGATGAGGCTGGCCCAAATGATGAGAGTCGATTGTATTTTCATGACGCCCCCATCCTCAGATGCCTGCGTGCCGTCTTGATGAAGCGCAGATGAAATGATGGTGAAATCGCGACGCCCCTCCAGGAGCTGAGGACCGAGCCTCTCAACTCTCAACCAGCGACTCTCAACTTGCCTTCAAAACCGCACCGATGCCCGAACGCTCAGGCATGATCACACAGCCATCAGCATCGAACGTTAGGCCCGTGTAGTCATCATCTGCCAGATACAGATGGCCATCCAGGTCCACCCAGTCAGCCCAGGGTGCCAGATGCGCCGCCGCCGTGACACCGATACTGCTCTCGATCATGCAGCCCAAAATCACACCGAGTCCATGAGCTCGCGCCGCCTCGATCATCGTGATCGCGCCAGCAAACGAGCCGCACTTAAGTAGCTTCACATTCACCCCTTCGACCAGACCTTTGAGCAAAGCCACGTCCTCATGCGTCTGCGCGCTCTCGTCTGCAAACAGCGGCGTCACTTCAGCGGGCAAGGCCGCACGCAGCTCCCGCCACGCCGCCACACCACCCGCGTGATGGATCGGCTGCTCGATCAGCGCCATCCCATATTTCCCCAGCCTCGGGATCATCTCTGCCGCCACCGCTACCGACCAGCCACCATTCACATCCGCTAAAAGCTGTGCTTCAGGTGCCATACGCCGCGCAGTCGCCACGATCTGTTCATCATACTCACCATCACCACAGCCGAGCTTTAATTTGAGCACCTGAAACTGTCGTGCCGTCTCCGTCACCAGCTCCGCAAACGCCTGTAAATCTGTCGGGATACTAAACGAGCGGCACGCTGGGATACGCCCCGAGCGCCGAGATAAATCATGCGGCACCTGCGCCGACAAAGGCACACCTGCACTGCGACATTCACGATCCAAATTCAGCAGATCCAAAGCCAGTCCACCGGCCCTGGGTGCGCCCGCAGGCAGCGCAGCCGCGACATCCTTCACGCCGCGCAACCAGGCCACCGTCGCCTCCACATCCTCACCATAGTAAGGCACGAACGGAGCCTCACCCACCGCGTCATCGTCATGCACGCGCACCACCTGCCGAGTGGACGATACCCCATGCGCAATCCGAAACGGCGTCGTCAGATGCAGCGTCTTGAGTTCAATGTCAGGCATGAAGGAAATAGAATTAGTTCGGCATCTCTTGGTCCTTCGTCTCCGGGAGAAAGGCAATGAAAACAATGCCAAGCAAAAACATC
>JBEBGU010000520.1:0-3982 GCA_040081325.1 Prosthecobacter sp. | reverse complement strand
GCGACACCGATAGGCACATTCGAGGTTGTTTTGAAAATGGCGGTGCCTTCATCCAGCTCATCAAACATGGCGATGTAGAGCATCGAGCTACCGCCGACGATGCGCTCGCGGGCCTGACTCCACAAAAACTCGCCGCCGAGTCGCGGGATGGCATTCAGCGGGGCATTGACGCCGCGCATCTTGCTGAGGTTTCGCCAACTGAAGCCGGGGAACACGACGGGAAGGTAGTCCTTCCAATGCTCGCGGCACCACTTCGCATCGGCCTCATGAACTTTGCTGATCATCTGAGCGGCATTCGCGGGCGAGTGATAACGACCCACGGCCCAGGGGCTGATGATGTCGGCGCTTTGTAGCACTTCGTGCAGCTTCGGATCGCGTGTGGCATCGCCCTCCTGAGTCCGCCAATGCCAGGGCACACCCGCCATGACGGTGAGTTTGCCGAACTCGGGATTGTCATGCAGGAAACGCAGTAGAGCGTGGCTCTCATCGAGCGTGTAATCACGCCCATCATTGAAGCCAATACCCCACACCGCGACGACCGGCTTGCCCACATGGCGTTGATAAGTCGGGTCATCGAGGATGCGCAGCTCGGTGCGAAGTCGCTTCCAGTCCTGCATGATCACGGATTCGAGTTCGCCCGACTTCATGCCACTGAGGTCATACATCACACACCAGGTCCGGCCCGCTGCTTTTGCGCTGTCTCGGACGTGCTGCAAAACGGTATCGTGATGCGCGCGGAAGCGTTTGTCCTTCAGCACGGTGCCGAAACGCTGAAGGAAGATACCATCGATCCCATGCTCCTTCATCCACTCGAAATGCCGTCGCACGGTCTTCGGATGCACCGAGCTATAGACCTGCGCCGTCGTGCCATCGGCGAGCTTCAGAGGCGTGTCGAATCGCTCATCGGCATCAAGTTCCGAGACATCAGGCCAGAGGTCGATGTGGCACTGCCCGGGTTTGTTGAAGCCGTAATGCACCCAGCCGAGGTTCGAGCCATCGGTCGGCGTCGCGAACCAGCCTTGGTAACCACACATCACTTTGCCAAACAACGTGGCGGGATCAGCAGCGTGGAGGAGGCTGGCGGCGAAGATCGAGGCAAAAAGAAACGTGCGCATCAGGGAGACATGTTAGCGACCATTTTGAAGCTTGCCGAGGTCTCATTCGGGCAGATACTCTAGGCATGTCACAGGCAGCATTTACTCTCCTCGAACATTCATTGCTCCCCATGGCGGAGTGCTTGACTCCGCAGTCGGCGGCACGAATTGCCAGCATGAAGGCGAGTGATGAAGTTCAAAGCCGGATCGATGAACTCGCCGACAAATGCAACGAAGGTCAATTGACCCCCGAGGAGCGCGCCGAGTATGAGATATTCGTCTGGGTCGGCCAGTATCTGAGCGGTCTTCAGGCAAAGGCACGTCGGATGTTGGCCGCGGCCTGAAAAACATGAACGCAGCGCTCCGCAAACAAGTGCGTGACCGGGCTGGTGACTGCTGAGAATACTGCGGTGTCAGTCAGCAGGAAGAGGGCTGGTTCCGATTCCATGTCGAGCACATCGTCGCGAAGCAGCACAAGGGGAGTGACTCGCTGGATAATCTTTGCCTCTGCTGCCAACACTGCAATTTACACAAAGGTCCCAACCTTTCTGGCATCGACCCGGTGACGGGCGCAATGACACGTCTCTTTCATCCCCGGCAGGATGAATGGCATGAACACTTTGCTCAAGTCGGCTTGGAGGTCGTTGGCTGCACAGATATAGGCCGAGCTACCGTGGAAGTGCTGGCGATGAACACTCCACAGCGAATGGAGTTCCGGCGAAGACTGCGAGGCGAGTAGTTGGCGCAAAAAACTCGAAGCCCTGCACAGGCTTCGAGTTTCGTGATGAGTGAGTCGGCTGGAATCTTTACACCAGACACTCCGCGATCTGCACGGCGTTCAGTGCGGCTCCTTTGAGGAGCTGATCACCGACGACCCAGAAGGCAAGGCCATTGTCGAGGGCGCAGTCCATGCGGAGGCGGCCGACGGCGCAGTTGTCGCGGCCCGCGATGTCGAGGGCGAGCGGATACTGCTTGTTCGCGGGATCGTCGATCACGTCGAGGCCGGGGGCTTTGCTCAGGACTTCACGCGCTGCGGCGACGGTGATGGGCTTTTCAAACTCGGCGCTGATGCTGATGCTGTGGGCACGGAAGACGGGGATGCGCACGCATGTCACGGAGGCGCGGAAGTCCGGGTGATGCATGATCTTGCGGCCTTCGTTCTCCATCTTCATCTCTTCCTTCGTGTAGCCAGAGTCGAGGAACGAATCCACATGCGGGATGGCATTGAAGGCGATCTGGTGAGGATAGACGGTTGGCTTCGATTCAAGCTTCGCAGCATCCCATTCACGATTCTCAGCAGCCCATTCGCGGGACTGTTTGGCGAGTTCTTCAATGGCCTGAGCGCCCGTGCCGGAGACAGCCTGATAGCTGCTGGCAAAGATGCGCTTCACGCCGAAGGCCTGATGCAGCGGATACAACGCCATCAGGGAGATGGCGGTGGTGCAGTTCGGGTTGGCGATGATGCCTTGGTGGCCTTTCACATCGGCAGCGTTGATCTCAGGCACCACGAGCGGGACGGTCGGGTCCTGGCGGAAGTAGGAGGAGTTATCCACCACCACAGCACCGGCTTTCACCGCGTACGGGGCGAAGTCGCGGGAGATGCCACCACCTGCGCTGAAGAGGGCGATGTCCACACCAGCGAAGCTGTCAGCTGTGAGTTCCTTGATCGTCACGTCCTCACCTTTGAATTTCATCTTCTTTCCGGCGCTGCGGGCACTGGCGAGAAGGGTGAGTTGGCCGACGGGGAATCCGCGCTCTTCGAGACAGCGCAGCATTTCCACTCCCACCGCTCCGGTGGCACCGACGACGGCGACGTGTTTGAGGTTACTCATGGTTGGTGTGTTCTTGGTTTGGGGAAAAAAGGGCGCGCAGAGTAGGAGCAAACGCGGGGAATGCAAGGAGCAGGGGCACTGCCACAGCTTCGTTTTTCGGCCTTGAAAGCCACTCCTGCTCCGGTAAAGAACACGCCCTCTGCGTCTGGCCGCCTCCTGCGCCTAATTCAAATCATAGATCCCTGCTCCTGCTCATGAATATTGCCCTCCTCGCCCAAGCCGCCAATGAAGCCCGTGGTCTCGCCATGGATGCCGTCCACAAGTGCTCCTCCGGCCATCTCGGTCTGCCGCTCGGCTCCGCTGAAATCGGCGCCGTGCTTTTTGGCGAGAGCTTGCAATGCGACCCAGCCGATCCGACATGGCTGAACCGCGACCGTTTCATCCTGAGCGCCGGTCACGGTTCCATGTTCATCTATTCCTGGCTGCACCTCAGCGGCTATGCCGTGACGATTGATGACGTTTCAAATTTCCGCGTGCTGCATTCCATCACACCTGGTCACCCCGAGTTCCGTGAAACCCCAGGCGTGGAGTCCACTACCGGCCCACTCGGACAGGGCATCGGCAATGCCGTCGGCTATGCGCTTTCCGGCAAAATGGCCGCAGCTAAGTACAACACGGCTGATCACAAGATCATCGACAACCACATCATCGCTCTCGCGGGTGATGGCTGCCTCCAGGAAGGTGTGGCTCGCGAAGCCGTGGCTTTTGCCGCGCACAATCAGCTCGATAATCTGATCGTTATCTATGACTCCAATGATGTGACTTTGGACGCCATGGCAAAGCTTACTCAGAGCGAAGACACACAGGCAATCTATACGGCCCTCGGCTGGAATGCGGTGACCATCGACGGTCATGATCTTGACGCCGTGAGCGCTGCTGTCGCTGCCGCCAAGAAGAGCGATAATGGCAAGCCCACGATCATCATCGCGAAAACGATCATCGGCAAAGGCATCCCCGAAGTCGCCGGCACGGCCAAAGGTCACGGCGAAGGCGGAGCTAAGTTTGTCGATGCCGCCAAGAAAGGTCTCGGCATCCCCGAAGGGACGCATTTCTATG
>JBEBGU010000519.1:0-3989 GCA_040081325.1 Prosthecobacter sp. | reverse complement strand
GTCTGCGTACCCTGGAAATAAACATACGTGCCTGCATTCGTACCATTGATGTTCACCTTGGCACCGCCACTCAATGTCAGACCATTTTTCACATTGAGCGTCCCACCGCTGCCCACAGTAAAATCGTTGGCGAGTGTAACTCCATCAAGCGTGCCGCTGGTGGAAACTGGAATGGAGAGTGTCGCGCCGCCAGTCATCGTGATGGTGCCCCCTTTGATCGTTCCGCCGGATAGATTCCACGAACCCGTGGTCGCATTGAGCGCCAGAGTTGTGCCAGTGTTATCCAGCGCGCCGGTGAGGTTCACCGTGCCTCCTGTGCGATTGAATGTCCCCAAGTTTGCCAGGGTGAATGCTCCACCTAGATTGATGATCACATTGGTCGTCGTGATGGTTCCGGCATTGCTCCACCCATTGGCAGCATTACCCAGATTGAGAATGCCGGTGCCGCTCGCATTGATGGCCCCGCTACTCGACCAGGTGCCGTTGATCGTCAGAGTGCCAGCGGGTGCCGAAACCGTCCCTTGATTGGTGAAATTACCACCGATGACAATCGTCTTGGCGGCTGTGTCCGCGCTGATGGTCCCCTGATTGATGACGCTGTCTTGGGTGTAGTAGTTTAGCAGATTGCCATTCTGCGTGCCATGCACGGTGATGTTTGGCCCGATGGTCAGCACAGATGCCGTGGCCAGAGTGCCGCCGCCGATGGAATAAACGTTGTTGTTGTTGCCATTGCCGCCAAAGACAATCTCACCCGTGCCGCCCAGAGTCTGCGTACCCTGGAAATAAACATACGTGCCTGCATTCGTGCCATTCACGTTGATCTTCGCACCGGCACTCAGTGTCAGACCGTTCTTCACATTGAGCGTCCCGCCACTGCCCACGGTGAAGTCGTTGCCAAGCGTGACTCCATCAAGCGTGCCCGAGGTGGAGGCTGGAAGTGCGAGCGTCGCGCCGCCAGTCATCGTGATCGTGCCCCCTTTGATCGTGCCCCCGGATAGATTCCATGACCCCGTGGTCGCGTTGAGAGCCAGCGTCGCGCCTGTGTTATCCAGCGCGCCGGTGAGGTTCACCGTGCCTCCTGTGCGATTGAATGTTCCCAAGTTCGCTAAGGTGAAGGCTCCACCTAGATTGACGATGACATTGGTCGTCGTGATGGTTCCGGCATTGCTCCACCCATTGGCAGCATTTCCCAGATTGAGAATGCCTGTTCCGCTCGCATTGATCGCCCCGGTATTCCCCCAAGTGCCGTTGATCGTCAGGGTGCCTGCGGGTGCCAAAGCCGTGCCCTGATTGGTGAAATTGCCACTGATGGTGATGGTCTTGGCGGCTGTGTCGGCAGTAATCGTGCCTTGATTGATGATACTGTCGTGGGTGTAGTAGTTTAGCAGATTGCCATTCTGCGTGCCATGCACTGTGATGTTTGGCCCGAGGGTCAGTGCTGCTGCCGTGGCCAGACTGCCGCCTCCAATGGAATAGACGTTGTTGTTATTGCCGTTACCGCCAAACACGACTTCACCCGTGCCGTCGAGAGTCTGTGTACCCTGGAAGTAAACATACGTGCCAGCGTTCGTGCCATTGATGTTCAGCTTGGCTCCACCACTGAGTGTTAGTCCATTTTTTACATTAAGTGTCGCACCACTGCTGATGGTGAAATCGTTGGCGAGCGTCACTCCATCAAGCGTGCCGGTGGTGGAAACTGGAAGCGCGAGCGTCGCGCCGCCAGTCGTCGTGATGGTGCCACCTTTGATCGTGCCATTCGACAAATTCCAAGAACCGCTTGCCGCATTTAGAGCCAAAGTTGTGCCAGTATTATCCAGCACGCCCGCGATATTCAGCGTGCCGCCAGTGCGATTGAGCGTGCCTAGATTCGCAGTGGTGACAGTGCCTCCTAAATGGAACGTGCCAGAGCCTGACAGAGCCAGCGTGCCTGCGCTACCGTTCCAGTTGGCACCATTCAATAAGAGAGTTCCAGCCGTCGCTGAGATCGTTCCCTGATTGGTAAAGGGGCCAGTGATGGTGATGGTCTTCAGCGCGGTATCAGCGCTGATTGTACCTTGGTTAATGACGCTGTCCTGGGCGTAGTAGTTTTGCAGGTTGCCATTTTGCGTACCGTGCACCGTGATATTTGGCCCGAGGGTCAGCACAGCGGCCGTAGCGAGATTGCCGCCGCCAATGGCATAGACGTTGTTGTTGCCGTTACCGCCAAACACGATCTCACCAATGCCACCCAGAGTTTGTGTGCCCTGGAAGTAGATGTAGGTGGAGGCATTCGTGCCATTCATCGTCAGCTTGGCTCCGCCACTCACAGTCAGGCCATTTTTCACATTGAGCGTCCCGCCACTGCCGATGCTAAAATCATTGGCAAGCGTCACTCCATCGAGTGTGCCTGAAGCGGAAGTTGGTAGAGAAAGTGTCACTCCGCCTGCCATCGTGATGGTGCCACCTTTGATCGTGCCGTTCAACAAATTCCAAGAACCGCTTGCCGCATTCAGCGCTAGAGTTGTGCCAGTATTATCTAGCACGCCCGTGACATTCAGCGTGCCGCCCGTACGATTGAGCGTGCCGAGATTGGCGGTGGTGAATGTGCCTCCGAGATTCAAAACACCTGTGCCTGAAAGTGCGAGCGTGCCCGCGCTGCCGTTCCAGTTGGTGCCATTAAGAATCAGTGTGCCAGCCGTCGCTGAGATCGTTCCCTGATTGGTAAATGGGCCCGTAATGGTGATGGTCTTCAGCGCGGTATCAGCGCTGATCGTGCCTTGGTTGATGATGCTGTCCTGGGAGTAGTAGTTTTGCAGGTTGCCATTCTGCGTGCCATGCACTGTGATGTTTGGCCCGATAGTCAGCACGGCTGCCGTAGCGAGACTGCCACCACCAAGGGCATAGACGTTGTTATTGTTTCCATTACCAGCAAAGACGACTTCCCCCGTGCCGCCTAAAGTCTGCGTGCCCTGGAAGTAGATGTAGGTGGAGGCATTCGTGCCATTCATGTTTACCTTGGTACCGCCACTCAGCGTCAGGCCGTTCTTTACATTGAGCGTCCCACCACTACCCACAGTAAAATCGTTGGCGAGTGTCACTCCGTCGAGTGTGCCTGAAACGGAATTCGGTAGAGAAAGTGTCACTCCGCCAGTCATCGTGATCGTGCCACCTTTTATCGTGCCGTTCAGCAAATTCCAAGAACCGCTTGCCGCATTCAGCGCCAGAGTTGCGCCAGTGTTATCGAGCACTCCTGTGACATTCAGCGTGCCAGCCACGCGATTGAGCGTGCCGAGATTGGCGGTGGTGACTGTGCCACCGAGATTAAGTGTGCCAGTGCCAGACAGTCCCAGCGTTCCGGCACTGCTCCATTCACCACTCAGTTGGATGGTGCCTGCTGTGGCTGAAACCGTTCCCTGATTGGTGAAGAGTCCGGTGATGGCGATGCTCCTCGCCGCTGTGTCAGCATTGATAGTGCCTAAATTGATGACGCTATCCTGGCTGTAATACTTTTGCAGAGTGCCGTTTTGAGTGCCGTGAACCGTGATGTTTGGTCCGATGGTCAGTGCCGCTGCCGTAACGAAACTGCCGCCACCAAGGGCATAGATGTTGTTGTTGTTTCCATTACCGGCAAAGACGACTTCACCCGTGCCTCCTAAAGTCTGCGTGCCCTGGAAGTAGATATACGTGGAGGCATTCGTGCCATTCATATTTAGCTTGGCACCACCACTCAGAGTTAGGCCATTCTTCACATAAAGACTAGCTCCACTGCTGACGGTGAAATCACTTCCTAATGTCACTCCATCGAGCGTGCCTGATGTCGATACTGGCACAGAAAGCGTTGCACTGCCTGTTGCCGTCACCGTGCCACCTTTGATGGTGCCATTGTTCAGTGTCAGCGATCCGCTGTTTATCGTCAAATTCCCCCAGAGCGTGAGCACACCATCGATGCGCAGATTCCCGCTGATGGTGAGTCCCGACACATTCCATGCCCCCTGGGGAATGGTCAGTGT
>JBEBGU010000518.1:0-4002 GCA_040081325.1 Prosthecobacter sp. | reverse complement strand
GGGCAGGGGATCTATCGTGACTCGGAGCTACTGGGCAAAGCCTGCCCTGTCACCCGATAAAGCCGCTCAGCGATGTTTAGTCGCATCATCTTCACTTCCGCCTTCTCTCCGAGCTTCGGTTTCAATCGCAGACCACTGAAGCCAAAGCCATCTTTCGGCACCGCATAGCCCGGCGCACTCACGCTGAAATAGACTTCACGCTCCATCAGCCCTGGCTCGTTGAAAGCAATCCAGCCCGCACTGTCCGTGACATGCGTGATCGCATTCGTCGTGGTCAGCGAGACCAACGGCACACCACGCCCCGTCTGCTCATCCACCACATGGATGGCAAACCATTCCGCCGGTGCGGCATGTGCCGAGATGAGTGTGGCCAAAGCCAAAATGAAGCCGCGCAGAAAATGCATGGCTCGCTTGTAGCACCCGATCACTCACCACAAAAGACCGAAATGCAGCGCGAGTTTAGACATCTCGCCGCATTGACAGAAGCAAACACACCAGCACGTTCGGACTCAGGCAAATCGCCTCCCCCCACATGAGCATCACTGACCGAATCGAACGCGTCTTCTTCTGGCTCGCAGGAGCCAGCGCCGATAACCTAGACGCCTGCCCCGCGTGGGAACGGCGCAAGTATGTAGCCTTCGGAGCCACCGTGCTCGTCCCCTCCACATTCGCCACCATCGCCTGCGCATATGCGCTTTCCACACTGACGGATAATGTGTGGATCATCGGCTTCGTCTCCCTCGTCTGGGCCTTCATCATCCTCACCGTGGACCGAGCCCTGCTGGCGACCTACCGCGCGTATCAAAACATCTTCCGCAAGCTCTCGCAGTTCAGTCTCCGTATTGTCGTCGCCGCACTGATGGGCATCACCATCTCGCATCCACTCACGTTGCTGCTTTTTAAAGACACCATCACCTCCGTTATCGAGCAGGAACGACAGGGAGACATCGACGAAGTCCGCCAACTCGCCGTCACGCAAAAAGCCGCCGTTGAAGTCCGCGCTAAAACACTGGAGACCGAGATCGCCACTCAGCGCGAAGCTTGGAATGCCTCCTTCTCCGCCAAGTTCCTCGATGAAAACGGCAAGCCCATCGAGAAGCCCCTGACCGACGACGAAAAGAAAGCCAAAGCCGAGCGCGACGCCAAGATTGCTGAATCCGTCGCACCTGGAAAACTACGTCTTGAGGCACTCGATAAAGAGATGGCCAAGACCAGCGCTGACAATCAAAAGATCGTCACCGAACTGAACCAATGGCAGACCGATTTCGAGCGTGAAGTGAACGGCCAGCGCAGCGGCATCGTGGGCCTTGGCCCGCGTGCCAAAAGCATCCAGGAAGACCAGCTCACTTGGCGCCGCGCCGAGTCCGCCCGCCTCAGTGGCGTGCTCGATACCATGACGAAGACCCGCGTCGCCATCGTCGCCGAGATCAAGGCCGCCGAAGATAACGTGAACGCCGCGCTCGATGCCAAAGCAGCCGCTGATGCCACCAAGCTCATGGCCGAGCAGACACGCATCGAAGGCCTACGTCGTCAGGTGCAGCAGCAGCAGGCGGATCAATTTGTCGGACAGCAGAACTCCATCCGCGAAACCCTGAAGGCGCAGATCGACGCCCAGCTCGTCCAGTTCAACAACCTCCAGACCGAGATCACCCGCCTCGGCACCGACGAAGAAGCCCGCATTACCAAGATCCGTGACGAACCCCGCCGTGACATCCTCACCCAGACACTCGCCCTTCATCATCTCTTTGATCAGGGCGCTGAGGGCGGAAACTTCGCCCTGATCGCCTACATGGTCTTATCACTCCTTTTCATGCTCGTGGACACCATCCCACTCGTCGTGAAATTCTTCTCCAAGCCCGGCCCGTATGATTCCCTGCTCGACTGCGAAGAAGTGAAATTTGCCCGCGAGCGCCTCGCCTTCCTCAAAGGCTTCGACCGCTACATGAAGCAGCTCGTGGACAGCCCCTTCCTGCACATCACGCAGAACCGCCCGCTGGAGCGCTCACTCATTGAAGGCGTCGATCGCAGCCGTGCCGCCAAAGCCTTCCTCGAACACTTGATGGAGCTCGAACAAGCCTTCCAAGAAAAGATCCGCCTCGAACGCGAACGCCAAACCGTCAACGGCATCGCCGGCAAAGCCGAGATGCTCGAAGAAATGGCCACCGCCTTCTACGCCGACCTCCGCCAGCGCATGGAATCCTTCTTCCGCGACGACGGCAAACGCACCCCCGTGACGGCACGTGCCTGATTGCGGTGAGCCGTATCTTCTAGGGGTCAGCTCTTGGCTCGGCACACACCTCATTTGAAAGAAGCAGTATCCTCCTGCCGGCTTCATTCAAATCCAGCCTAGCCTCAAGCAATCGTCAACGGTCCGTCAAACATCGTTAGGCTGACGACTTCGGTCTTCGCGATATGAGGGCCGTGCTGGGTGCCTTTAGGGGCGAAAAACAGTGTGCCAGGCGTGTAACTGACATCGCTCTCCTGCCACTCGCCGGACAAGATCCAGGCCCATTCATTGGCCACGGGATGCGTGTGCGCTGGGATGGTCACACCCGCATGAAATTTGCGTAGCACGACGACTCCACCCGCAGCTTCGTTCTTGTGCAGAATTTTTAACTCGACGCCTTCATAGGGGCCGGGCTGCCAAGGCTTGTCTTCAGCGAGAGCAATATAGGGGAACATGTAACTTTATCCGATGGAAGGAATCTTTACATCGGGGTTTGTTTCAGCCGCATAGTCCACGCCATCAAGACCGAAGCCGAAGAGGCGCAGGAAGCTGGACTGGTAGCCTTCGAAGTCGCCGAGTTGGGCAAAGTTTTCTGTGTTCACTTCAGCCCAGCGCTGGCCGACGAGAGTCTGCACGTGGGCTGTCATTTCCCAGTCATCGACACGGATGCGGCCGGCTTCATCTGGCTGCGGTTGACCATTGTAGAGGCGATCACGAAAGAGACGATCCATCTGCTCGATGGTGTCTTCATGTGTGCCTTCTTCCTTCATCACTTTGTAGAGTAGGGAGATATAAAGTGGCACCACAGGGATGGCTGAACTGGCCTGTGTGACGAGTGCTTTATTCACGGAAACCCAGGCTTTGCCATGAAGCGCAGCGAGCTTGCCATCCAGCACTTTTTGTACACGCTCCAGATCTTCCTTGGCGCGACCAATGGTGCCGTTTTTATAGATTGGCCATGTGACCTCTGGCCCGATGTAGGAATAGGCCACGGTCTGCACGCCGTCTGCCAACACTCCTGCGGCAAGTAGGGCATCTGTCCACATTTCCCAATCCTCGCCACCCATGACGGCCACGGTTTGAGCGATGTCGTCACCCTGCACTGGCTCGATGGAAACTTCAGTCACGGCACCTGTGCCGGTATTGAGGTTTTTGTTTGTGAACACTTCACCAACAGGCTTGAGCACAGATTTAAAAACCTCGCCAGTCGTGGGGTGTGTGCGGCGCGGAGAAGCGAGGCTGTAGATCACGCAATCGACCTGCCCGAGATCGGCCTTGATGGCGGCGATAACTTCTGTCTTCACAGCATCGGAGTAGGCGTCGCCATTGAAGGAGCGCGCATAAAGTCCGGCGGCTTTCGCTTCGTTTTCAAAGGCGGCGGTGTTGTACCAACCCGCCGTAGCGGTGCGGTCCGCCTCACCGGGGCGCTCAAAGAACACGCCAATGGTGGCTGCATTCGATCCGAACGCGGCAGCGATGCGCGAGGACAGTCCGTAGCCGGTGGAAGAGCCGATCACGAGCACCTTCTTCGGCCCATTGGCGATGGGGCCGTGGTTCTTCACGACGGCGATTTGCTGGGCGACATGTTTGGCACAGCCTTCAGGGTGAGCCGTGGTGCAGATGAATCCGCGAATCTTGGGTGCGACGATCATAGTTGGAGTTTGAGCGTTAGCAGTGGCGTGGGTGCTGGCAACTTGTTTTCCCCGATTGGAATCAGCCACACCCCAAGAGAAGCTGGATGAGTTCGTGTCTAGTGGGGGCCACTGTGATAGTCT
>JBEBGU010000517.1:0-4008 GCA_040081325.1 Prosthecobacter sp. | reverse complement strand
GTGACATGAACTTCACTTCAATTTCATCAAGGCTCCGTAAGCCTCGGCACCGCCGGGAGAGGTCATGGGCTGTGCACCAAAATTCGCTCTTGCCGCGCAAGCTCCGGCGATGATGAGTTTGCCAGAAGGATGCCAAGCCATGGTGTAGGCGTTGTCGCCTTTGATGCCACCGCTAGGAAGGAACCACTCGATCGTGCCTTTCTCGTCAAAAGCAGCCGTGAAGATGTCGGTGGCTCCCTGAGATAGGTGCGTTTGACCGGCGAAGGTTGCGGTCTGGGAGAATTCGCCATTCACGAAGCAGCGGCCCGTGCCATCGGTGGCGACGCCGAGACAGTAGTCAGTGGCAGGGCCTTGAAGAGCGTGAGCCCACTGCAATTTTCCGTCTGGGCTGAAGTGGGCAAACAGGCCGTCGTTGTCTTTGTCGCTCGTCGTCTGCACGAGGCCCGAAGGGAGTGTGACGCTACCTTTAAACATGCCAGCGCACCAGACGCGACCGGTGGCATCGGCGGCGATCTCATGGAAGCCGGCGCTGGGTGTGCCGGGCAATTGAGCGAACCAGAGTCCTTCGCCTGCAGGACTGAGTTTCAAAACCACGCCTGCCTGTCCTTTGCTCACATCGAGCGCCACAGAATCCATGCTGCCCACGCCACCACCACTGCCACCGATGTAGATTTGATCCTGTGCATCGACCGCGACGCCATGACCACTACCAGAGAACTTGCCGCTGGTGGTCTTCACCCACTTCACCTTGCCAGAGGCATCGTATTTGGCACAGAAAATAGGCCGCGTCGTGCTGGCAGCATTCACGATGACATCCCCAAACTTAGCTTCGCCCGCGACGGCTCCGGTAACGACTACGTCTCCCTTGCCATCGACCACGATGCCGTGGCCGTAATCGTAACCTTTACCACCGGCGCTACGCAGCCATTGCAGCGCTCCCTGCGGATCATACTTGGCGACAAAAATGTCGTAGTCGCCCGCGTTTGGCAGCGTTTGGCCATTCACTTTGGCATCGGTGCTCTGGTAATGGCCGGTTACATAAGCGTTGCCAGCAAGATCAGTGGCCACGCCATAGCCGCGATCCACTAGGCTGCCACCGAGACTGCGCACCCAGAGAAAGCGGCCTTCTTTGGACACCTTGGCCAAGAAGAAATCCATGCTGCCAAGTCCGGTGCGTCTCTGCTCACCAAAAGTGCCATCATCCGTCGTTTCGCCAGCCAGGAAAACATTGCCCTCAAGATCAAATGTAACAGCGCGTGTCTTGTCGCTCTTGGCTCCGCCACCTGCAGCGACCCATTCAAAGCTGGGTACTGCGGCAGACAAAGAGGTGATAAGGAAAGTAAGGCAGAGCGGGTGAAGGAAAGAGGGCATCCAAGAAGATACGAGAACACGTTCGCGGGTATTGCGACGCTTCAATGCTTCCGCAATTGATGTTAGGCCCTGCAACGACGACGACGCATCAAAGTCAGGCCACTGAGTACCACTAGCAGTAGCCCGGATGGTTCAGGCACGGCGGCGAAGTTGTTGTTCAAAACAAAGGTCGCAATTTGATCCCCTGCGACTGCGGCATCGGTGCCTGCCTGCGGCATGTAGGTGCCACCCCAGACGCCACTCATGATCGCCTGATCGCGAGCTTGGCCGAGGCTGCTGAAATTCGTGGTGAGGTTGATAAGACCGTCACCATCCGTGTCACTGCCGAGAGAGAAAGCAAAGCCACTACCAGCGAAGGATTCCAGGATGCCTGCAGCAGCGGCAGCCAGTGCAGCCTGCTCGGCGAAGTAGGCGGGATAGTTCGGCGTATCAAGCAGTGGAACCCAGTTCGAGTCCTGAACAGTGTCTGCATTGCCATCGGCTGAGCCATTGGTGATGGCGGTCACGGGACTCCATAGATCGACATCAAACTTGGTCTTCCAAGTAACGATGGCCGTGTCAGCTATCGTGATATTGAGGGCAGCATAAAGACGCGCGGCATCGGCGAGATTCAGGCCTTCATTGGATACCACCGATTTTGCCACTTCGTTCCACAGACCTGCATTGGTGATCGTGCCAGCCGCACCATTCCAGAAAAAGGCGGCATCTGTTTGCGCGGCGCTGCGAACGTTCAGCGGAGCGCTGGCTGAGCCGAGAGTTTTGACACTGTTGTAGTCCGTGGCGTAGGCATTCGTGGTCAGGTAGTCAGGATTCGACATGCCGAGACTGCCTGTGTAGCTAGCCGTGCCAGCGATGGCAAAAGTCCCGACGCTTCCCCATCCGGGTAGCGCGGCGGCTTGATTGAGAGGATCAATCGTGGCCCAATAACCGGCACTCCCAACAGGCGTGTAAAGGGCGGGATTCGAGGCTCCATCGGTGTTGCGCCAGTTAAGGATATCGTTGGCCACCAAGATACCAAAGTTGATACCATCTAGCTTTGCCTGATCATCGGCCAGCGAGCTCAATTGGCTCGAATAGAGATCGCCAAAAGAGCCAGACGGATTGGAATACAGTCCCTGCAAAATCGTGTAAGCAGCGGAGGCAGCAGCCGCCTGCATGGATGCCCCGGATGAGGCCGTGCCGGAGGGGCCGGTGTAGCCTGCATGACTGTAGATCTGATGCTGCCCGGAGATACCTTCCACGGCATTGTAGATCTCGGAGTTCCAATTGTTGAAGAGCGCGTCGCTAAAAACATCTGCCCTGACCGGCGCAGACCACCCTAGCAGCAGGAGTCCTGCGGCCACTCGGCGAGTGAGTCTGGGGGCGATCTTGAAGTGCATGAGCTAGCTAAAAGCTCATGCCTCCAACTAAATTATCAAGTTTTATTATAATTTCCACACACTTAACCCAGAACCAAACGGAGCGGTATGAGCTGCTTATCTCGGGTCAAATAAGGGCACGCTGCACTTCCAAGGCAGCTCGATAGTAGGCACCGCCTTCGCCGAGAGTGTCCACGACACTGGCCAAGTCAGCCTCCAAAGCCTGACGGCGAGCATCGTCGGTCAAAAGGCTGACCATCTCAGCCGCGAGGGAGTCGCTCGTCAGGTCCCCCTGCACGAGTTCCCTCACCACGTCACGCTGGGCAAGCACATTGATGATGCCGATCTTCTTGATCTTCACGACCATCTTCGCGACCGCAAAGGTGACGGCATTCACTTTATAAACCAGAGCGTATGGCAGGCCAAAACAGGCTGCCTCAAGTGTAGCCGTGCCACTTGCCACGGCGCCGACTTGGCAACGCTGCATGAGATCATAGACCGTACCAGTCTCCACCCAGCTTTTAGCTTCTGGCACGCCTGCTGCATCGGCCATGTGGCGCATCTCGTTGGCCAGGGTTTCATTGGCCGCCGACACACAGAATCGCACTTGCGGCACCTGCATCCGAATCGCATAGGCCGCTTGCAGCATGACGGGAAAGAGCCGGTTCACTTCATTCAGGCGACTGCCTGGGAACCAGCCGACAAGCCAGCGCTCACGCGGCCAATCACGTTTCAGAGTGATCACCCGATCCACCATGGGATGCCCGCTGAACTCAGTGCGCAGACCGCTCTTCTCATAGAAATCCTTTTCAAAGGGGAAGATGCAAATCATGAGATCCAGCACCTTGGCCATGGTCTTCACGCGACCCTTCTTCCAAGCCCAAACCTGAGGGCTGATGTAGTAGAGCAGCTTGCCAGTGTATCCGCTCGCACGCAGTTTTTTTGCCACACGCAGATTGAAGCCAGGGTAGTCCACCAGGATCACCGCAGCAGGCTGCTCGTTCAGCACTTGGGCGACAGTGGCCTCCAGTTTCTTTTTGAAATAGGAGTACATTTTCAGCACCTCCCACAAACCCACAACACCTGCCGTCTCCACCCAATCGGTGATCCCCTGCCCGGCTGCCTGCCTCATGCGCGGCCCACCGAGTCCGGTGAAGCGCATGGACGAATCAAGCGCCTGCAATTCACGGATCAAGCCCGAGGCATGAGTGTCCCCACTGACTTCACCGGCGATGATGTGGAGATGCATGAGGGGGGGAAGTTTACAGTCGTTGACGGT
>JBEBGU010000516.1:0-4012 GCA_040081325.1 Prosthecobacter sp. | reverse complement strand
CCGTCACCATAGAAGCGACTCCAGGCTGACTGCGAACGATCGTGCCGAAAGCGACAACGACCCCACCGAGAACGACTGCAGCGAGTGATAAAACCACCAACATTTCAATGGCAGTGAAACCACACTGAGCGGCAATTCGCGATGGCTTCCGATGCCTCATTTTTTAGGTGGGGGGGCAGCATGATTGCCAAAAAGCATCCGTAAGACGGAGGCTTCAGGCACATTGGTTGGAACGGGCGCTGCGGATTCCGCTTTGGGCGGATCATCCACTGCCACGGCTTTGACAGCTACCGCTACTTGAGCTTGCTCTGACTCATCTTTGCGCGGGATGAAAGCGGAGACGTCATCACGCTGCATCGTGCCAACATCCCCGCCAGCCTTAGTGTTGGTGCCAGAGGGCATGCGGTAGCGAACTTTCGGAGAAACATCGACATTGATGACGAAGGGCTTGGGTGGCAGCCCCGTCGGCCTCTTTTCAACCCATACCAATTCGATGGCAGTAGGTGAAACCGATTTAACCTTCAACATCACTTGCTGATCAGGCAGAACGTTCGGAACCATCTGCCCGGCTTCTAAGCGCATGCTGCCAAGCATCACACGCATACCGTCAGCATCGAAACCACCGCCGACCGCTGACATGCCTAACAGGATGTCACGCACACGATTTTCTTCGGAATCAACGTCAGTCTTTGAGTCGCCAGCGGTGACTTCAAAGGGGTTGTTATCTTCAGGCTTCACCATCTCAGGAGTTTTCTCCTCGGGTAGGATCAGAGCGTATTGTATGCGCTCCGTGGTCGGCTCGGCCCCAGTGGAGCCAGCCGTCGAGTCTGGCTGCCCCTGAGCCTGCACTGGCAGCGCTTGGAAAACAGCAACAAAGAGGAATGGAATGAGTCGTTTCATCGCAAAAAACTATCAGGATTTCTTGGTTGCTGCGGGTGTAGCGGGTGCATCAATGGCGAGATTCACGATGGGAGTCTCAAGACTTACATCGAGACGCATCTGCAGAGGGGTACTGCCGCCAGTCATGCGACACGAGGTGACACGAGCCAAGGGCAGGCGCTTCTCGATTTCGCCGAGCCAATTGACCACTTTGGCGTATTCGTCTTCGATCACCACAGTGGTGAAAAAGATCTTGGGCATGAGCTTATTTTCACGCGTGTTTTTGCCCTCCGTTTTGTTGGAAGTCACAAGAGTGATGTTTTTGTCGCGCAGACTAAGTTCAACGGCGCTTACCACCTCTTGTTCGGTCTGCACTTTATCCACATAAGGCACCCAGCTTTTGAGGAAGCGCCGCAATTCATCCGTTTCTGCTTTCGTTCGAGTCGTGAGAATTTCAGCCGTCTGGCGCGCTCCATCTGCGGCAGTGGCATCACCCATCGCCTTTTCAGCAGACTTCCGCATAGCGTCAGTTTTTTTGTGCGCCATCTGGCCGCCATAAGTCAGTGCCCCGATGATTGCCATCAGGACGACGCAGGCGAGTTGTTTTGGATTCATAAGTGTAAGTGCTTTCCTAAGTTACTGCTCCTGCCGAACAAGAGTTGAGCGGTATTCGATGACTTCTCCAGCCTTGCTCTGCTGCGCTGAAACGGAGCGCAGTTGCAGGCGTGCAAGGCTAGTTTCCAGCAGACCGACTTCAGAGGCTGATCCGCCATTGATGCGCACTGCCAAAGCGATGTTTGCTGGCACTTGCGTGCTGCGTTCTAGCGTCAGATCCGAGAGCCTGACTTCAGGCGGCATGGCGCGCGCAATAGCGACTGTGATAGGCTGTACATTGCGTGCTCCTTCCACCCATTTTGCGATGATTTCAGCCTTGGCAGTTTCTGCGTCGAGGGCCGTTTTCTCGTCAGAAAATCTTTTGGTCGCTGCCTCGTGTTCAGCTTTGACGGATTCAGACTGTTTCTTGTCCTGCTCAGCCTGTTTGTAGGCCATCCAATCCATGGTTAGGAAATAAGTAGCAGCTACCAGAGATAGGTAGAACAAGGCAGGAATGGCTTTGAAGGAGTCCGGGAGACGCTTTGAAGTGTCGTTACGCGGAGTTTTGAAATCGTGACAGATGTAGTCGCTCATATGGGTCAGTCAGCGTGGGTTTAATTGAAGCCGATGATGCGCCACAAGAGATCATCTTGGGTGAGATCAGTGGCACCGATCTTTTCAAGGTGGCCCATGATGTCGGTGCGGAATTTGAGATCCTGCCCATCACTGATGAAATACACAGGGCTGCCCTGTGTTAGTTTCTGCACGAGAGGCGTGATGATCTGGAGTGAGGTCTCCACTGCTTCCGGCCCGAGGCCACTGCGGCAACGCATTTCCTTCCATTGACCTTCTTGCTGGACGAGCACGGCCAATGAGCCTTCACAGGCAATGATCAATGCCATGTCAGCAGGAATACTGGAGCGCTGTTTCACATAGAGTTCATTGATCGCATGCTCGGTGATGGCAAAGAGTCCGCAGCAGACGCGCCCAGTTCGTAGGCCAATGGTCTTGAGCACATCTTCGGTAACTTTGACCATGCTCTCTTCACAGGCCAGAAGCATGCTGGTGGTGGCTTCGGGGTGGTGGCAGATGGCGTAGCGCTTACCACGGTCATACTTGGGTCCAAGCACTGCTCGCGGATTGGTGCGCAGCAGATTCGTACAGTTGTCACCCCGCATCATGTTGTTCTCTAGGCTAACGATGAAGCGATTGTTCACACTGACGACACACCAGCCGCCATCAGCAAGCATTCGCCACTCGTCGGCTCGCTGGGGTGCGACATCGGCGAACTCGCCATCCATCACGCCGCCGTCGTCGAGTCGGCCTTTTTTATTGATGCCACGCCAGCTTGTTTGATTACGGCTGACGTTGATGAGCAGGGTCTTACGACCCTCGAAACGTTTGGTCCAAGAGACATCGGCATCGTCCGCCTCCGGCTTGAAGGCGGCAAACGTAAGGACAGATTTTATTTCATCCAACAGCATATATTGAGGTCAGGTTTTCTCGTGATAGGAAGTCATAGACTTCATGTTCCGCGTATCCGGTTTTGCGCACTTGGCTGGGCTTCCACCCATCCGCGACGCGCATTCCCAAACAGCGTTCAAAACTTAGCATTCCGCGCGTGAAGCCCGCTTCGAGTTCTTGCTCGAGGTTCTTGAACTCACCACGGCGAATCATTCCGCAAACAGAATCATAGGGCAGCAAAAGCTCATGAATTGGAAATCGCTTGCCACGATTTTCGTCAAACATCAGACGCTGGCATAGGATGCCGCGAAAGCTGTCAGCAAAGGAAAGCATGGCGTTCTCCATGCGGTCGCTTGGGATCAGTTTTAAATACCGCTGCACTGTCTGAGCAGCGCTGGAGGTGTGTAGTGTGGCAACGACGACGTGGCCTGTTTCCGCCGCTTGGAGGGCGATTTCAGCCGTCTCACCATCTCGGATTTCCCCCACGAGAATCACATCAGGTGCCTGACGAAGAGCGGCGCGGAGAGATTTATTGAAATCCAACTCATCCGTGCCGATCTCACGCTGAGAGACGAGAGATGGGATGCCAGGTGGGTACACGAATTCGATGGGATCTTCAAAGGTAAGCACGTGCTCCTGCCTGCGCTTTGCCCGCTCCAAAATCATGGAGGCAATCGTTGTAGATTTCCCAGAACCAGTGGCACCACAAACGAGGAAGAGTCCATTCTTAGCTTCGAGGAAAGCCTTGATGGCGGCCGGTGGGACCATGAGTTTGCTGATGTCTGGAATACTCTCTGGCAATAGACGCATGACCCAGCGTGGGCGGCCACGCGTGACCATTCGGTTCACACGATAACGACGACTTCCAAGAGTCAGAGCATAGTCGATGCAGCCCGAGGTGAATTCTAACGGGCGCTCTGGCTGATAGATAAACGAATCAAAAAAGAGCTTGCCGTTACGCTTGTACGAAAGGGGTTCCCAAGGCGTGATATAAAAGTCGCTCACCCCAGAATCCTTCGAGAGATGAAGCATCCGGTAGCCGAGCTGACTGCGTTCGTTAATATCTTCCATGATC
>JBEBGU010000515.1:0-4016 GCA_040081325.1 Prosthecobacter sp. | reverse complement strand
GGCGCAGATACCAAGCCCGTCCCACAACTGCTGCCCGTGCATGATTTTCATCTCGCTGGACTCGTCATCGGCAGCAATGACCTCGTCGTGGTCGTGACCACACTACTTTTGCTCGTTGGCCTTTGGTTCATCGTGCAGCGCACGAAAATGGGCACGGCGATGCGTGCTGTGTCCTATAATCAGCAAGCGGCTGCGCTGATGGGTATCAACATCAACCGCATCATCTCATTCACCTTCGGTCTCGGCTCCGCACTCGCGGCTATCGCTGGCATTCTTTATGCACTAAAGGCACCAGGCATCGACCCGCTGATGGGCGTGCAGCCAGGTCTGCGGGCCTTCATCGCTGCCGTGCTCGGTGGCATCGGCAATCTTCCTGGCGCTGCGCTCGGTGGGCTGCTGCTCGGGCTTCTTGAAACCTTCGCAGGTGGCATCTCCGGTCTATCGAACTATCGCGACGGCATCGCCTTTGCCATTCTCATTCTCATCCTGCTCTTCAAACCCGCCGGCCTGCTCGGCAAAGCCACTGTGGAGAAAGTCTGATCATGTCTTCACCCCTTTCACCCTCAACTCCTGCCTACGCAGGTGCCAAGCGCTGGCTCATCGCAGGCATCATTTTGGCTGTGGTGGTTTCGCAGTTCAGTGCGCAGTTCAATCGCTACCATCTGGGCATCCTGGTTGATATTGGCATCAACATCATTCTCGCGGTGAGCTTGAATCTGATCAATGGCCACACCGGTCAGTTCAGTCTGGGCCACGCCGGATTCATGGCGGTGGGCGGCTACACGGCAGCAAAGATTTCACTCGTCGTCTCACCCATGCTACCACCCGCTTTGCAGCCTTTAATTTTTCTCGTAGCCCTGCTCGCTGGCGGCGGATTGTCTGCTATGACGGGCCTCGCTGTCGGTGTGCCATCGCTGAGATTGCGCGGTGACTACCTCGCCATTGTTACCCTGGGCTTTGGAGAAATCATCCGCGTCGTGGTGCAGAATATGGAATCTGTCGGTGCCGCCAGCGGCCTCAAAGGCATCCCGAAATACACCACGCTCGGCTGGACCTTCGCGCTGGCGGCCATCACAATTTACTTTGTCACCGCGCTGGTCAATTCGACTTACGGGCGCGGCTTCATCGCCGTGAGTGATGACGAAGTCGCGGCCAGTTCCATGGGCATCAATCCCGTGCGCTACAAAGTCACCGCCTTTGTCACGGGCGCCTTCTTTGCAGGCATCGCAGGCGGTTTGTATGCGCATCACAAGCAGTTCCTTTCGCCTACAGGTTTCGACTTCCTGAAATCCATCGACATCGTGGTCATGGTCATTCTCGGTGGCATGGGGCGCACCGCAGGCGTCGTCGTTGCTGCCATACTGCTCACCCTTTTGCCAGAAGTGCTGCGGCAGTTTAGTGAGTACCGCATGATCATTTATTCGCTGCTGATTATCGTGCTGATGATGGCAAGACCGCAGGGATTGTTCACTTGGAACCGGAAGAAAGGCGGTGCCGCATGAGCCAACCACTGCTCAAGCTCGATCACGCCACCATCCGCTTCGGCGGACTCACGGCCGTGTCGAAATTTAATCTCGAAGTGCAGCCCTGTGAGCTGATCGGACTCATCGGTCCCAATGGCGCGGGCAAGACAACCGCCTTCAATATGATCACGGGCGTCTATCAGCCTACAGACGGTCACATTCACCTCAATGGTCGCAGCATCGCCGGAGTGAAACCCCACGATCTCACGCGCCAAGGCATCGCCCGCACCTTTCAAAACATCCGTCTCTTTGGCTCTCTAAGCGTCATCGACAACGTCCGCGCGGCCATGCAACTGCACTGCAAGCACGGCGTGCGTGCTGCTTTGTGGCGTGGTGCAAATTTCAAGTCACTCGAGAAGAAGGTCGAAACGCAGGCCATGGAATTGCTCGACATCTTCTCGCTCGGTTCCGTGCGCGATGAAGAAGCCAAAAGCCTCCCCTATGGCGATCAGCGCCGCCTAGAGATCGTCCGCGCACTCGCCACTCGCCCGAAGCTGCTCCTGCTCGACGAACCCGCCGCGGGCATGAACCCCACCGAGAAAGAGGAGCTGATGCACCTCATCCGTTTCATCAAAGATAAATTCCAAATCGCCGTCATGCTCGTCGAACACGACATGACCGTCGTCATGGGCATCTGCGAGCGCATCGCCGTGCTCGAATACGGCATCAAAATCGCCGAAGGATCGCCGCAGTTCATCCAGCGCGACCCAAAAGTCATAGCTGCGTATTTGGGCACCGAGACTGAAAAGGAGGAGCCTGCCAATGCTTGAAATCGACAACCTCGAAGTCAGCTACGGCTCCATCAAAGCGCTGCATGGTGTTTCATTAAAGGTGCCTGAGAAGAGCATCGTCACGTTGATCGGCGCTAATGGTGCAGGCAAGTCCACAACGCTGCGAGCCATCAGTGGCCTGATCAAAGCGCGCTCAGGAAGCGTGACCTATGATGGCGAGAACATCACGAATCAGCCTGCACATAAAATCGTGGCAAAGCATCTCTGCCATGTGCCTGAGGGACGCATGGTTTTTGCGAATCTGACCGTGGCAGAAAACCTGCGCATGGGAGCTTACTTGCGAAACGACAAGGTGGGAATCGCCGCTGACATGGACTATGCGTTCACTATTTTCCCGCGGCTCAAAGAACGCATCCATCAGGCCGCAGGCACCATGTCTGGCGGCGAGCAGCAGATGCTCGCCATCGCACGGGCGCTGATGAGCCAGCCACGCTGCCTCATGCTTGATGAGCCATCGCTTGGCATCGCGCCCATACTCGTGCGCGCCATCTTTGATCAAATCGTCGCCATCAATAAAGAGCGCGGCTTGACCATTCTACTCGTCGAGCAAAACGCCAACCTTGCGCTAGGCATCTCTCATCACGGCTACGTGCTGGAGGCTGGCCGCGTCATTCTCGAAGACAGTGCTGCAGCTCTACTCAAGAATCCGCAGGTGCGCGCCGCCTATCTCGGTGAATAAGCGCTACTCGGCGTATCTGCCCTTCAGCAGAAAGCGATGTGCACCACCGCCGATGATACCGCCAAGGATGGGACCCAGGACATAGACGACAAACCAGCCGCTACCATTGGCCGTGAAAGGCAGGCTCCCCCAGCCGACGAGAGAAGAAAACAAGCGTGGAGCCAAATCACGCGCGGGATTGAAGCATGCCATCGTCAATGGACCGACCAGTGAGATGAGCAGTGTGACGGTAAGACCGATATAGGCCGGGGCCAGACCCTGTGGGCGCTCGTTATTCTTCGGATCAGTCACAGAAAAGATAACCAAGAGCAGCACAGCAGTGCAGATGACCTCAATGCCAAACGCGCGCGCTAGGCTCACGATGGCAGCGGCCTCTGTCAGCGGCCTGCCACCAGGGTTCGGGAAGAACTCACCAAACACCGCAGCACTCCCCTCGCTGCCTGCTAAGCCACGGGTGATGTGGTTCGTGGATTCAAAGACACTGAGCGCGTCCCCAAACATGACATAGACGGCTGCCGCCCCGAGAAAGCCACCGAGCATCTGCGCAGTGATATACGGTAACGCGCGGCCTTTGCTAAAGCCTTGCCACACCGTCGCCGCCACCGTCACAGCGGGATTCAGATGCGCGCCAGACAAAGCGGCAGTGCAGTGGATCGCAATCGCCACCCCCAGTCCCCACACGATGGCGACCTGAAACACACCAGACTGCGCTCCCGTCGTCACTGAGGCAGCGACACAGCCACAGCCAAAGAAGACAATGAGAAAAGTGCCGATGAGTTCGCCAATGAGGGCCGTGCTGAGTGGTTTCATGATGGTTAGATTAAGCGGATACTTTGCCCTTCACTTGGTCACGCCGACCATCTGCATACGCGGTGAAGACCGCTTTGATTTCATCCCGCACGCGGCGGAAGACCGCGAGTATTTCCTCTTCTGAACCAGTCGCGTGGGCAGGGTCATCAAAGGGCCAGTGGTGGCGGTTGAGCTGCCCAGGAAACATGGGGCAGGCCTGGTCCGCATTGCCAC
>JBEBGU010000514.1:0-4028 GCA_040081325.1 Prosthecobacter sp. | reverse complement strand
GCAAAGCGCTGCGTGGACATCTCCACCCGGTGGGCGGCGAAGCGCGTGCAGTGGGGCCAGCCCGTGGGCAAACACGCCGCACTTGCCGACAAGCTGGCGCGCATGGCCGCGGACAGCTTTGCCATGGAAGCGATGGTGCATTACGTCTCCTCGCTGGTGGATCGGGACAAGCACGCTGATGTGCGATTGGAGGCCGCGATCGCCAAGCTCTGGGGCAGTGAACGTGCCTGGGAGATCGTCAATGACACCATGCAGATCCGTGGTGGGCGCGGCTATGAAACCGCCGACTCTCTGCGCGCTCGTGGCGAAGATGCTGAGCCCGTGGAGCGGATGCTGCGCGACTGCCGCATCAACACGATCTTTGAAGGCAGCAGCGAGATCATGCGCCTCTTCATCGCCCGTGAAGCGCTGGAGCCGCATCTCAAAATCGGGGCTGATGTGGTGAATAGCACGCTGCCACTCAAGCGCCGCGCCGAAGCGGCCCTGCGGGCGGCTCGCGAATATGCGACCTGGTATCCCAGCCAGTGGATGTCTGGCGGAGCAGGTCATGCAGGTGATCATCTGCATCCGGCTTTACGCGACGATTTGGACGCCATATCCCATCAAAGCCACAAACTCGCGCGCACGCTGTTTCATGAGATGGTCTTCAACGGCCCGGCCTTGGAGAAGCGCCAGGTCCTGCTCGGTCATCTGGTGGACATCGGCGCTGAGTTGTTTGTCTGGTCCTGCACGCTGGCCTATGCCGAATCCAAGATCACCGATGCTGCGCTGAACTCAGCGGAGGTCGAGAAGTTACTGCGCAAGGTGCGCTACTTCGGCAATCTGTCCCGCAGCCGACTCACGAACCACTACGCATCAATGCGTGGCAGCTTGGACAAGGAGTCGTATCGCGTCAGCCGCGACTTGATCGACTAAACATCAATCACTTTGCCCGTGTCCTTCGCAAATGGAGTCTTCTGCGCTGCCTGCCACTCTTTGTAGCGCTCCAACTCGCGCTCGATAAGTTTCAGGCAGAAGGCGACGACGGTGGCATCATCGAGGTAGCCGACACCGATGATGATGTCGGGGATCACGTCGGCTGGATTCAGCACATAGAGAAGTGCCAGGGCAGCCGCACTGATGACCCAGTAGGGCACCTCGCGGTATTGGCCGCTCCAGTAATCTTTGACCAAAGAAAGAATCAGTTTGCTCTGCTCCATCCAGCTTTTGAGCTTGGGCAGCTTGTCCTCGATGTCCTTGGCGCGCTGAGCCACCTTGGCGATGTCGATGTCGTGTTGATGGTCAGGTGTTGGCATGGCAAAACAGTTACGTGGACGAGGCTAAGACACTGACAGCAAAAACCCGCTCATTGCTGAGCGGGTTCTTTTTACTTCTGGCGGAACGGACGGGACTTGAACCCGCAACCTCCAACGTGACAGGCTGGCGCTCTAACCAATTGAGCTACCGCTCCAGAATCCAGAATCGTGGGCCGCGATACTAGCGGCATGAGTCGCAGAGGCAAATGGAAAGTGCTCTTTTCACACAAAAAAATTACGTTGCTGGTGCCACTTCAATTTTGACTTCGATGTCATCGAAATAAATTGGCGTCTCAGCATAGGGTGTGGCCCAGACTCCGGCCTTGCCCTGGCCTTTGAGATCTTTGTCCGCGTGCTTGATACTCGGCTCGGCGGGTTCGCTGGCATCTGCGGCCCAAGCTTTGCCTGTGATGACCCAGGCATCTCCAACACCGCGCTTCACTTCGAGCTTCATCTGCACCCAAGTCTCACTGGTCCAGGTGTAGGGAACGCTAGCGGTCACGGCTTCTCCTTTGACGAGTTCGAGCTGCTTCTTCGCGGCATTGATCAGGAGGCGGTAGCCACTCATGCCATGAACGCTGATGCCAAATTTCGGCACTGAGCGCCCGCGTTTACTGGCAAATACTTTGGCCTGGATACTGGATTCACCGGCGGCGGAAACCGCGAGCTGCGCGCTGGCATCGACGATGGGTGTGCCACCGATCATGATCGCTTTATTGCCATCTTTAGCAGTGATTTTGACTGTGCCATCGACAACGAAGACTTCCTTCGGCACTTCGCCTTCAGCCCAGTCGTCAGATTTGATCGTGAAGGTCTTCATTTCACCCGCCACGGCGAGTGTGGTGAGGGCGAGTAGGCAGGTGAAAACGGGGGCTTTCATGAGGCTAGGCACAACTGGCTCAGCGGAGCGGTTCTTTCAGCAAGGCGAGCGCTTCGAGCGCCGAAGCGTCCTCATGCACGATTGCAGCGAGGCTTCTGGCGATGGCGGCTGGACTCTTGTGCTGCCAAACATTGCGACCGATGGCGATGCCTGCGGCTCCGGCATCCATGGCGTCTTCCACCATCTTCAGCAGGCTGGCGTCATCATTCATGCTGGCTCCACCAAGCACTATGACAGGTACAAAGCAGGACTCGGTGACACGGCGGAAGTCGCCCGGCTTGGCATCGATCGGGTAAGGAACTTTCACGACATCTGCTCCGAGTTCAGCGGCGAGACGGGCGGCGAATGTGACATTTTCCAGCGTGTATTTATCCGTCTGACCTAGGCCGTAGGGCAGTGCTTCGATGATCGTAGGAATGTCCATGTCCAGACTCGTGCGGACGAGATCGGCCACTTCCTGGAAGTTCACGCGCTCGCTGATCGAGTTTGGGTAAAGCATGTTCATGACGGCATTGGCACCGACCATTTCGGCCTCTTCCACGCCATAGACATTGATGCTGCCAGCGCCGTCTCCGGTCATGCGGGTGTTATAGACATCGGCGCGCAGGCAGATGCCTTTTCCAGCCATGGAATCAGCGGCGCGCATGGCGACTCCGAGATTCATGACATAGCCGTCCACATAGGCGCTGACGCGCTCGATCATTTCAAAAGGATTTTCCAATCCCGGCACAGGGATGGCGACCGCATGATCCAGCGGCAGGATGACGGTTTTACCGTTCCGAAAAAAGGCTTCCAGGTTTTCTTGGCGATTCATAGAGGGGCGAATGCATGGCGGCAGATAGGCGGGGTGTAAACCTGAAATACAGTGAGTCCGTGAGCGACAGATGAGCCGCCCGAGTCGCAGACGGCTTTTACAATCCAGGCTCGAAATGTCACTCGCTGCCGCAGTGGAGCAGACTATGGAGGCGGCGTGAAACCACTCCTCCTATTCAGCCTCATCCCCCTCGTCTCTGCCTGCACTCAGGAAACTCAAAATCAGATCGGCCGCTCCATTCAAAACTGGACTGGGGTCAATGGCGTCCTGGAGATTTATGCCGGTGAAAAGCTCGTTAAGCGCTTTGTGCATGTGGACAAGCTCACGACCGCCACGGCCACCGATGGCAGCGCAGCGCGTGCCTACCGCTATGGTTACGGCATCTTGGATGAGGATCTTAACGGCGAAAAATCGGGCAATGAAAAGCGTGTTTATTTTGAGTTCAGCGACTACTCCACAAACTACATTTTTCACGAGAGTCCGCGCCCCTGATCGCATGGCGACTGATGAATCGTGAGCTAAGCGCGGGGCTTCAGATCGCGCTCGATGTCGATTCGATCTTCTCGATTTCTGGCTTTGATTTTATGATCACGCTTAGCTCGGCGCTCGATGGTCATTTGACGTTTTTGGCGCAGCTTGCGTAGCTTGGCGATCTCATCATCGAGATTGAGATAGCCTTCGATGCGGGCGATCTCCAAAGCGCCGGTTTGGACGGCTGCACGGATGGCGCATCCGTTGTCGGTGCCATGACGGCAATCACTGAAGCGGCACTGAAGGGCGAGCTGGTCGATGTCGACAAAGCTTTCACGCAGCGTGGCCTCATCAGTCCACATTTGGACTTCCTTGATACCGGGATTGTCCACGAGGATGCCGCCCTTGGGCAGGATGATGAGCTCGCGTGCGGTAGTGGTGTGTCGGCCTTTACCGGTGACTGCATTGACCTCGTCGATGTCCTGCCAATCGTCCCCAAGCAGCGCATTAATCATGGCGGACTTGCCGACGCCGCTGGAACCGATGAAGGCGACGGTGACACCACGCT
>JBEBGU010000513.1:0-4032 GCA_040081325.1 Prosthecobacter sp. | reverse complement strand
CGATGGGCCTGAACCGCAGCGCCTATGAAACGGTGCTAGGTGTGCGTGAGCAAAAGAGCGCCATCACAGCGTGGATCGACGCCTCGCAGGTCTATGGATCGGATGCTGCGCGTGCCGCCGCTCTGCGTGCCAACGACGGCACGGGTCGTCTGCGGACAAGTACAAGTGCACATGGCGATCTCCTGCCGGTGCATTCCGATGCACTCGCTGCGCTGCCGCCAGCACCTGGCTTCTTCGTGGCCGGTGATATCCGGGTGAATGAGCAGACGGGGCTCATTGCCATCCACACCTTGTTCATGCGTGAGCATAACTTCTGGGCAGATCTGTATCGTGCCGCCAATCCATCTGCGGCTGATGAAGAGATCTACCAGTTCGCCCGCCTGATCGTCGGTGCGGAGATGCAGGCCATCACCTATCGCGAATTTCTTCCTGTGATGCTCGGGCCAAACGCCCTGCCTCCTTATCGGGGTTACAAGGCCACGGTGAATCCCACGATCTCGAATGAGTTTGCCACCGCCGCCTATCGCCTCGGTCACAGTCTGCTTTCCCCCACGCTGCTGCGTCTGGACGCAACCGGCGCTGAGATCGCAGCGGGCAATCTGTCGCTCGCTGACTCGTTCTTCCAACCTCAGAAGATCACGGACGACGGGATCGACGTGGTGCTGCGCGGTCTGGCCTTTGGTCGCGCTCAGGAACTGGACGAGTGGATCATCGACGATGTGCGTAACTTCCTGTTCGGCGCTCCCGGCGCAGGCGGACTCGATCTCGCCTCGCTGAACATCCAACGCGGTCGCGATCATGGCCTGCCGACTTTTGCCGCCATGCGCACCGCTTTGAAACTGCGTCCGGTAAAACGCTTCCAGGATGTGAATCCAAACCGGCAGGTCACTCAGGAACTCGACAATGCGTATGACAGCCCGGCTGACATCGACCTGTGGATCGGCGGCCTTGCGGAAGCAGATCGGCCCGGCTCCATGGTCGGCGAAGTCTTCCATCGCATCCTCGTCGATCAGTTCATCCGAGTGCGTGATGCCGACCGTTTCTGGTATGAGAAAAGCCTGCCATCTGAAATGGTGCGCATGGTGAACGCCCAGACCCTGAGTGTGATCCTCCGCCGCAACACTAACATCCGCGGTGAGATCCCGAACAACGCCTTCATTTCACCACCGCGTCGGCCTGCACCTCCTGCTGGCACCAAGCCTCCGACTGGTGGCAATCAGCCTCCCGCTGGTGGTCAGCCCCCTGTGGGTGGCAAACCACCCGCCGGTGGACCTCCTGGCGGCGGCCCTCCCGCAGGAGGTCAGCCTCCCGTGCGCTGAGTGGGATTGAAGTCAAAGCCCCCCGAGGCCCATGCCGCTCACGCCGCATGGGCCTTCTTCTTTTCTGATGTCCTCCATCACTCTCTGCATTGACCGGACGCCTGTGTCTGATAGCGATGAACCATGCGTCTCATCTCCGGCAGCGCGGGCGGCATTCCGCTGGAAGTTCCAAAATCCGTCACCCGGCCCACACAGGACCGCGTGCGTCAGGCCGTGTTCAACATGCTCGGCGAGTTGATCGAAGGCGCGCGCGTGCTGGATGTCTTTGCCGGTTCAGGTGCCTTCGGATTAGAATGCCTCAGCCGTGGCGCAAGCAGCGCGCTGCTGGTGGATCAGGATCGCGGTGCGTGTGAGGTGATGAAGAAAAACGTCGCCAAAACACGGCTCGAAGGCGCGAGCATCCGACAGGGCGATGTCTTCAAGGTGCTGCCTCAGCTCGTCACAGCGGGCACGCAGTTCGATCTCGTTTTTGCCGATCCCCCGTATGCAAACAAGCCGGGAGATGTGGACCTGAGTGCGAAGCTCGCCGCTGATCCTGATTTCTTCAAACTCGTCGCGCCGGGTGGCAGTGTGGTGCTGGAAAGCCGGGTGACAAAAGGCGGAAGCGCTTCATGGTCGCCCTGGGAGGTGATGCGGGATCGCGAGTATGGTTCCACACGCATCCTGTGGTTGCGCAAGTCTGTTCATGTCGAAATTCCTCAGTCTTCTCCTTTATAATTTACTGCTCCCCGTGGGGCTGGTCTTCATGCTGCCGGGTGCGCTGAGGAAAATGCGGGCACGCGGCGGGCGCTGGCAAGACATGGCTCAGCGCTTCGGGTTTCTGTCAGAGGCAAAGCGTGACGCACTCTCGAAACTACCCAAGAGCAAGCAGCGCCTCTGGATGCACGCCGTCAGTGTCGGCGAAGTCGGCATCGCCACGAAACTCATCACCAGACTACTGAAGGATGCGCCACGAACCAGCATCGTACTCACCACGACCACACCGACGGGCTATGCCCTGGCAGAGGATTTTGCGCAGAAGACAGGCGGATCAAAATCAGGGCCACAGGTGATCGTGCTCTATTCCCCCGTCGATTTACCGATGGTTGGCGCGCGCTTTCTGGATCTGATCCAGCCCACGCAGATTGTGCTCGTCGAGGCTGAAGTCTGGCCAAATCTCGTCGCCGCAGCGCAGCGCTGCCGCATCCCAGTTTCCATGGTCAATGCACGGCTCTCAGCGCGATCCGAGGCACGATTCAAGCAATTCGGATTCTTCATTCGGCCTGTGTTCGCCATGCTCGATCAAGTGCTCGTGCAGGAAGAGAACGATGTAGCGCGCTTCACCGCACTCGGCGTCGATCCAGCACGAATCAAGCACACCGGCAGCATCAAGTTTGATCCGCAGGGAGCCGATGCGGATGAGAAACAGCTCAAGCAATTGCGCAGTGTTTTAAATCAGGTAGGCATCGCAGAAACCCAGTCCATCCTGCTACTCGCCAGCACTCACAATGGGGAAGAAGTGCTGCTTGCAGAAGTCTATCTCAAGCTCCAGGCCAAGTATCCCGATCTAGCACTGCTCGTCGTGCCGCGTCACGTCGAGCGCGCCGCTGAGATCATCGAGTCCCTCCGCAGCCTCGGCATCAATGCCACGCGCCGCAGTCAGATCACATCGTCATCCGTCATCCCCCATCCATCATTCCGAACCTTATTGATCGACACCACAGGTGAGCTGCGTGCCTGGCAGTGCCTAGCCACCGCCGTCGTCGTCGGTAAGAGCTTTCTTGCTGAGGGTGGGCAAAACCCCGCCGAAGCCGTGATGGCGCAAAAGCCCGTGCTCTTTGGCCCGCACATGGAGAACTTTGAAGCACTCGTGGATCTGCTGCTCAAGCATGAAGGTGCCATCCAAGTCCCGACCACCGCCCTGCTCGAAGTCGAGCTCTCACGACTGCTACTCGACCCCGTCCTGCGCGACCACTATGGCAAGGCCGGCCACGCCGCCCTAGCCGTCCACGAGGGAGCCACCGCAAAGACCGTCGCGCTTCTGCTTCCGGGCAAAAAGCCTGCAAAGTAAACTTCTTCAATCTTGCCTGTCAGGTTGGACTTAGATATGCTTTAGCTGTTAATCAGGCAGCGCCTTTGCAGCACTGCCCTTGCTCTTTGAAATCCTGTCGCGGTGGCTGGAATCTGTTCCAGAGCCGCACCCCTTTCCTGCAGTGTTCGTTTATCAAACTGTCAGTGGCCCGGCCCGTTTTTATGACACCGGCGGCTGGTGACCTGGAATGTCTTGTCATGCCTTCACTGGAAGACAGCACCCTTGTTCATCGGCCCCCACCTCGTCGCCCTTGGGATACGAGGCCCTCAGTTCGGACGGCACAGGTGGGAACTCAAAGCGCCCCGGCTTCGTCCGGGGCGCTTTCTTTTTGGGAACGCGTTTCTACTTCCCAAGCAAAAACGCGAGCAAATCGCTCATCTGCTCTTTCGTGATCGCGGCTTCGAGGCCATCCTGCATGAGGGTGCGGTCGAAGGACTTCATGTCTTTGATGGCTGAACGAGATAGTGTTTCTTTGGCTCCGCCCATCATGGCGAGGACGATGGCATCGCTGGTTTCGTTTTGGATGAGGCCACTGAGGGTTCGACCGTCCTTGGTTTCGATTTGATAGGCGCTCCAGCGAGCCTCGAACATTCGATTGGGGTCGAGGATGTCGCTGAGGAGGCCTTCGGGGGGCTTCACTTT
>JBEBGU010000512.1:0-4052 GCA_040081325.1 Prosthecobacter sp. | reverse complement strand
CTTCGCCCTCCGTTCTTCTTGGCTGGGAGTTCGAACTGAAGTTTTCTCCTCTTCCGGGAGGTGATCATATTTGAAGGGCCATTCATCTCTAAGGCGCACCAACCCCAATGCTCCACCATTCCCGAAGAACCGATCAAAGCTCTGCAAGCAGGACACCATTTCGCGATCTCGCTCATAGCTCTCACGGCTGGAATCATCCCCATGCATCGCATTCGCCAGTATGCTGATACTCACGAGACTGGCATCATCATTGATCAACAGGGGAATGGATTGCAGCCAGGTGATGGATTTGAAGCAACGTGCCAGCCGTTCATCTCCTGCATAGAAGGAGACAGGCTTAAAACGGGTGGCATCTACGCCCTGAAACTCTGCGGTTGGCGCGCCCAGCCAAGCTGGCAGGAAGACACCTTTTTCTTGTCCTGCCAGCATCGCTGTTTCACGCGCTTCAGCCTGAAGCTCCTTCGGAATCGCCTCAGCATCCCCTATCAAATGTTGAGCAACAGCCAACAACATCCGGGCGCGGTGTATGCCAGCCTCTGTGGCGCTCGCTTTCCCATAAGTCACCCTATAACCAGCCAGCCTGCTGGCGATTCTGACCTGCATCGTTTGCAGCAGGGATTTCAGATCTCTATCCTGCCCCAGTTCCAGAAACCGAAGTGACTCCTGAACCAATCCATTGAAGCCGCTCAATACACTGTCTGAGGTGATGAAGACAGGCATCACCATCATGGTGTAGGGGCCAAACACCTGTCGAATCTGCTGTCCGCTGACGACCATTTTATGAGTCTTCAAGGATTCAACCTCAGCCTTGGTCAGCCCTTCTCTCTCGATGACTTCCGCCCATTCCATCTCCGCCCGTAAAGGCATTGAGCAAACAAGGCTTCCCAACACGATGGAATAGGCAAAAATCAAAGCGTGTTGGTTCATCATTCCCAACACTACTCGCATGATCGTGATTTGGTCGAGATGGAATATTATGAGCGAGTGCCAGACCGAGTGTCTTGTCTTTTGTTCTCTCTGTGGTCTCTGCGGCTATTCACTTCTGGACAGACACCAGTCCACGCTTTGTCGCAAAGGGGTCCCAAGGGGAGTCGCGGTGCCATTCGTGCTCGATGGTGTCGGCCATCTCTTCGACGATGTGCAGCGTCATGTCGATCCAGGCGGAGACGCCGGAGGAGGTGACGATGTTTCCGTCATCGCCCCAGCGCGCTTGGGGACCCCATTTCACCTTGGGACCGGGCTTGGCGGCTTGTTTCCAATTGGCGCGTTGGTTTCATGCAGCTCGCACTTTTCATCTTGTGACCTCCGCAGAGAACATGCAGCGTCCGCGCTGTGTTTTTGCCGATTCGCGCCTCCAGTTTCATCCTGTCTCTGTTCATCCTTGCCTCCTGCGGGTTACTGCCGCCATTGGGATCGAAGCGGCTCAGTAAAGACGCTGCAAATGTCCATAGCATCGCTCCTGAAAAGTGGGCTGCTTTGCCCTCTATTTCAGACTCTGCTGGGACAGGTTGGTTGAGCGATTATGATAGTGCGACACTGAAGGCATTGGTGGAGCGCGCCATCACCGCCAACCCGAATCTGAAGGCCGCAGAAGCACGAGTCACCCAAGCTCAAGCGCAGACCGTACAGGCAGGTGCGGCCATGCTGCCAAGCATTTCGACCAGCTTCATCGCCAGTCGAACTCAAACACCGTCAGACCAGCGTTTCGCGGGTCTAAACTTCATCAACAACCGCTTCCGACTGCCTCTGAATGTGAGCTGGGAAATCGACTTCTGGGGCCGCGTGGCTGATGAGCGCGGCGCGGCGAAGTCTCGTCGTTACGCCGTCGAAGAGGACTTCCATGCAGCGCGTCTTTCCCTGGCAGCGACGACGGTGCGCACGGCCATCACCCTGGCAGAGGTGCAATCACTCATCACTCTCGCCGAACAAAATGT
Source organism: Prosthecobacter sp. (assembly GCA_040081325.1). Classification (GTDB taxonomy): domain Bacteria; phylum Verrucomicrobiota; class Verrucomicrobiia; order Verrucomicrobiales; family Verrucomicrobiaceae; genus Prosthecobacter. Next base: position 2,118 of record JBEBGU010000512.1, on the reverse strand, counting down.
GCAGGCTCGCCGCGTGCAGCTCGGCATCATGGAAAAACAGATGGAGCGAGGACTCGATCCCGACCGTGCGGCCCTCGACGTGTCTTTGAGCCGTGCTGATTTAGCGCGAGCGGAGTCCACGATCCAACAGCGGCGAGCCACGGCAGATCAGACGCGCCGCGCTCTTGAAGTGCTGCTCGGCGGCTACCCGGCAGGCACCGAGCGAGGACTTTCCACCCTGCCCACATTGCGCCGCAGCTTCCCGGCAGGGCTACCGTCTGAGTTACTGCTCCGCCGTCCCGATCTACGCGCCGCCGAGCGGAGACTGGAGGCAGCTCTGCGCAGTGAGAGCGCCGCTAAAAAAGCCTTTCTACCGAGCATCCGACTGACGGGAGAGAGTGGACGAACATCTCAGGATACAGACAAACTACTCGTGCCAGAGGCCGCCATCTGGAGCATCGCCAGCAATGTGACTCAGAGTCTTTTTCAGGGTGGTCGTATCATGGCCACTGCCAAAGAGACGCGGGCGAAATACGAAGAGCAACTTCAGACCTACACCAACAGTGCCCTCACCGCATTTCGAGAGGTAGAGACAGCTCTGGCTGGCGATGGTTTTCTTCGTGATCAAGCCGCCGCTCTCACCACCGCTGCTAGTGAGGCAGAACGTGCAGAGAAGCTGGCACAGGGTCAGTACGAGAAAGGATTATCCGAAGTACTCACCCTGCTAGATGCTCGGCAGCGCGCTTTTGATGCCCGCAGCAGCCTCATCAGCGTGCAGGCACAGCGGTTGCGTAACCGGGCAGATTTGCACCTGGCCCTGGGCGGTGAATTCTAACGCGGGCCCAGCACCCCTGAAAAACTTCCCCCCAAGCCCAAAAAAACGCTTCTGTTTTGGCATGGCCTGTGCTTTTTCAGTGGCTGCTTCTGCGGGTGGATCGTCTCCTGCCGCCAAGCTCCATTAATCCAAGTCGAACCCTACAACCATGGCCAAATACAAACTCGAATACATCTGGCTGGACGGCTATCAGCCAGTCCGCAACCTGCGCAGCAAGACTCAGCTCAAGGACTTCGCTAGCTTTCCGAAGCTGGAAGAACTTCCTGATTGGGGATTTGATGGCAGTTCCACTCAGCAGGCCCCTGGCGGCAGTTCCGACTGCGTTTTGAAGCCCGTGGCCGTTTTCCCAGACAGCACCCGCATCACTGGTGTGCTCGTCATGTGTGAAGTTTATAGCGCCGACGGCACGCCGCACGCCTCCAATGATCGCGCCACGATTCTGGACGATCCAGATACATGGTTTGGCTACGAGCAGGAATACTTCTTCTATCAGGATGGCCGCCCACTTGGCTTCCCTGAGAACGGCTACCCTGCCCCACAAGGCCCCTACTACACTGGCGTCGGCTACAAGAACGTCGGCGACATCGCGCGTCAGATCGTCGAAGAGCATCTCGAAATCTGCCTCGCTGCCGGCATCAACCACGAAGGCATCAATGCTGAAGTGGCCAAAGGTCAGTGGGAATTCCAGATCTTCGGCAAAGGCTCCAAAACCTGCGCTGACCAGATGTGGGTTGCCCGCTACATTTTGAACCGTCTTTGCGAGAAATATTGCATCGACGTCGAGTATCACTGCAAGCCTCTCGGAGCCACTGACTGGAATGGTTCAGGCATGCATTGCAACTTCTCCACCAAGTACATGCGTGAAGTCGGCGGTGAAGCCTACTTCCTCGCCCTCATGGGTGCCTTTGAGAAATACTGCGCTGAGCACATCGCCGTCTATGGTCCAGACAATCACATGCGCCTCACCGGCCTGCATGAGACTCAGTCCATCGACCAATTCTCATGGGGCATTGCTGACCGTGGAGCCTCCATCCGCGTGCCGCACAGCTTCAAAAATAACGGCTGGAAAGGCTACCTCGAAGATCGCCGTCCGAACAGCCAAGGCTGTCCATACCAGATCTCCAGTCGCGTGCTCAAGACGATCGCGACTGTGCCACAGAAGTAATTTGTTTCTGGCCTCTCAAGTCCAGATTCCCATCAAACACCGCCTGGAAACAGGCGGTGTTTTTTGTACAGGAAGAGTGCGACATGAAAAAAACGCCCTGACTTTTGAGGCCAGGGCGTTTGAGGAAGGACTTGCCGAT
>JBEBGU010000511.1:0-4052 GCA_040081325.1 Prosthecobacter sp. | reverse complement strand
TTCTGCAGGCGGCGGTTTTCTTCGGTGAAGTTGCGGTAGGACTTGGCGTGGCGTGGAATGCGCTCGTCGTAGTCGCCGAGGATGTCGCAGGAGAAGAGGAACTGCGTGTCGCAGCCGCTGCCGGAGCCGAGCGACATAAGCAGCATGCTCGTTTGCTTGCAAAGCCACGTGGCGAGGTTGTGCGGCACGATTTCAATCTCGGCGGCATAGGCACCCGCGTTTTCGAGGTCCTTCATTTTGCCGTAGATGGCCTTCGCTTCATCGACGGTCTTGCCGAGGCTGCGATAGCCGGTCCAGGTGACATGACGCGGCACCATGCCGATGTGGCCGACGACCGGGATGCCCTCGCGCGCCATGGCCTCGATCAAAACAGGACTGCCAGAGCAATAGACGCTGCTGGCCCCCATTTCGAGAGCGCGGAAGCCGGTGCGGATGGCCTCCTCCTGAGTGGCCATGCCATGCGGCGTGGAGCCGGAAAGGAAAGCCGTGGGCACAGCGGCGACGAGCAGCGGCAGCCGCGTCTGAGCCTCTGGCGAGTCAAAGCTACAGCTCATGAGATCAATCCCTGCTGCCTCGGCCGCCATGGCCTCCTGCGGCGATTTCACATGGATATGCGTGAGGCAGCGTTTGCCTTTGAGCTTACGGAGATCGTGAACGGTGTATTTTTTGCGCGGGCGGACCATGCGCTTTCATTATCGGAAAGCGTCTCAAGATGCAATGCGGATCATCAAGCCGGGCGCTTCGCCAGCGCATCGCGTATGATCTTGAGCACTTGCTCGCGCTCGGTACCGGAGAGCGGCAGACGCGGCTCGCGGACCCACTCTTGGCCGAGGCCTGTCTCTTGGCAGAGGAGCTTGATGTATTGCACGAAGTGGAGGTGCGTATCGAGCTTCATGAGCGGCTGGCTCCAGCGGTAGAGGGCTCGGCATTCGTCCCAGCGGCCTGCTTTGGCGAGGTCCCAGAGCTGTTGGTTCTCTTTTGGGAAGGCGATGCCGCTACCGCAAACCCAGCCGTCGATGCCGAGGATGGCGGACTCGAGGAAGAGATCATCCACGCCGGTGAAGATACGGTAGCGCTCGCCAGTTTGATTGCGCAGCTCGGTGATGCGGCGGGTGTTGGAGCTGCTTTCTTTGATGGCGTGCAGGTTGGGGATGTCGGCGAGTTCGACGAACATTTCCGGTGTCACGTCGGTGTGGTAACCGACTGGGTTGTTGTAGAGCATCCAGCTTAGCGGTGTGGCTTTGGCCAAAGTGCGGAACCAATGCTGCGTCTCGCGCGGATCGGTTTTATAGACCATCGGTGGCATGATCATGAAGCCGGACACGCCGAGCTTTTCGCAGTCCTGCATGTAGCTGATCGCGGCTTGTGTGTTCATCTCGGCTACGCCGCTGACCACGGGCACGCGGCCTGCGGCGACTTCGATGGCGTGCTTCACCACGGCGCGTTTTTCATCCGGCTGGAGGCACTGATTTTCACCCAGCGAGCCGCAGACGATCAAGCCGGAGACGCCGACGTCGATCTGTGCCTGCCAGTGCTTGGCGGAGGCCGCGAGGTCGAGCGATTGATCCTGGTGCAACTGAGTGAGTACTGCCGGGAATACGCCGGACCATGTGGATGGGTTCATTTCGCAGGATGAAACGAAAGACGTTGATGGTCTTGATTGCTTTTTGGGTGGCGACCTGTCATTTCAGTCAAAACATGGATTCGACCGGACCATTCTCTGAACATGTGGTGACGGAGGCGCTCTTTGATGCGCTGCCGGATGTGGTTTTTTTCATCAAGGATGCCGTGGGACGCTACGTGCGGGTGAATCAGACGCTGGCGAATCGCTGCGCGGGTGGTGATAAGGCGAAGCTGATCGGCAAGCGGCCAGAGGAGGTCTATCCAGCGGCACTGGCTGCAAGCTATGCGCGGCAGGATGCGCATGTGCTGAAGACCGGTAAGCCGGTGGAGCACCAGTTGGAGTTGCACATCTATACTGGCAGCAAGGCTGGCTGGTGCCTCACCACGAAGCACGCTCTGCGCGATGACAAGGGTCGCATCATCGGCGTGACCGGCATCTCGCGTGACTTGAATGCGCCGAGCGATAAGGCCAGTGGCTTTGCAGAACTCGCTTCGGCTTTGCGCCACATGCAGAAGCATTATACCGAGAGCCTGCGCATCGAGGACATCGCCACACAAGCGGGGCTGAGTGTGTATCAGTTTGAGCAGCGCGTGCAGCGACTCTTCCAAATGAGTCCGCTGCAACTGCTACACAAGCTACGGCTAGATGAAGCGACGCGGCTGCTGCGGGAGACGGATCAATCGCTGGCGGACATCGCGATCAATACCGGCTGGTGTGATCAGAGTGCGTTCACGCGGCACTTCAGCCGCTATGCAGGCATGGCACCGGGGAAGTTTCGTGGATTGAATGCGAAGTGAAACGTCACGCTATCAGAGCCTTCACGACCTTCGCGGGATTCACGCCGATTAGCTTGCCATCGAGTCCCTGCGTCTTGAAGCTGAAGCGATCCGCATGGAAGCCGAGGAGTTCCAGCACGGTGGCGTGGAAGTCGCTGATGTGGAGTGGGTCTTTGACGATGTTGTAGCTGAAGTCGTCCGTCTCACCGTAGATCTGGCCACCTTTGGCACCGCCGCCAGCCATCCACATGCTGAAGCAGCGAGGGTGGTGATCGCGGCCATAGTTCTCTTTGGTTAGGCCACCTTGACTGTAGATCGTGCGCCCAAACTCACCGCCCCAGATGATGAGCGTGTCCTCGAACATACCGCGCTGCTTGAGATCCTCGATGAGCGCATGGCAGGGCTGATCGACGTCTTTGCACTGGCTTGGCATACGACCGCCGACGTTGCTGTGGTGGTCCCAGTTGTTGTGATAGATCTGTACGAAGCGCACACCGCGCTCGACCAATCGGCGAGCCATGAGCACGCTGTTGGCAAAGCTGCCGGGCTTCTTGGCTTCCTCACCATACATCTTGTAAATGTAGTCGGGTTCTTTGGTGATGTCTGTCAGCTCAGGCACGCTGGCCTGCATGCGGAAGGCCATTTCATATTGCTGAATGCGCGTGTGCGTTTCGGGATCACCGACTTGCTTATAGTTGATTTCGTTGAGCGCATTCAGGCCTTCGATGGTGCGCTTGCGCACGCTGTCAGGTACGCCGGGGGGATTGTTGATGAAAAGGATGGGATCGCCTTTGCTGCGAAAGCTCACGCCAGCGTGCTCACCCGGCAGATAACCGCTGGACCATAGGCGAGAGGAGATAGCCTGCTCCTGCTCGCGATTACTCGGCGTGGCGATGAGCACGACGAAGGTGGGCAGGTTCGAGTTCATCGAACCGAGGCCGTAAGAGGCCCAAGAGCCGAGACAAGGACGACCACCGATCTGATTGCCGGTCTGCATGGCGCAGATGGCGGGCTCGTGATTGATCGCCTCCGTGTGCAGCGAGCGCATCCAGCAGATGTCATCGGCATTCTTGGCGAGGTTTGGTAGCAACTGCGTGTTCATCATCATGCCGCACTGACCCGCAGCACTGAAAGCAAACTTAGACGGCGCGATCGGGAAGCGCGCCTGTCCGCTGGTCATCGTGGTGAGGCGCTGGCCATTGCGAATGCTCTCCGGCAGGTCTTTGTCGTAATGGGCCTGCATCTGCGGCTTATAGTCGAACAAATCCATCTGCGAAGGCCCACCGACCATGTGCAGATAAATCACACGCTTGGCCTTCGGCGGAAACTGCGGCCCTTGAGCATGTGCATTCGAGGCATTCGCCAAAGACTCGCCAAACAGCGAGGCGAGCGCCGCACCACCGAGCACGTTTTTACCGCGAGCGAAGAGCTGACGGCGAGTTTGGAAAGTATTCCATTCTTGGAGGAGGTTCATGGTCGTTAAATGTAGTGAGTTAGGTGTTAAACCAGCTTACGTAAAGAATGTGATCACTGCCCTCTTTGCCGTAGATGCAGCCGAGAAACTGATTGCCTTTGATTTTCATTGTTCGTGCAATCGGCTTGGAAAGTGATTCAGGCTTCCACCATGCACGTCCGGGGCCTATGCCTTGAGT
>JBEBGU010000510.1:0-4052 GCA_040081325.1 Prosthecobacter sp. | reverse complement strand
CAACATCCGCACCGAGCACAACCTAGACAACTGCCCCACGCTCCTCACCGGCGGTGGTGCCGGCATCAAGCTCGGCCACAACATCGTCGCGCCGAAAGACACGCCGCTGTGCAACACCTGGCTTACCCTGCTACATGGCATCGGTGTGAACGTCGAGCGCCATGGGGATAGCAGTGATGTGTTGAAGGAGTTGATCGCGTAACCAGGCTGCTCTCCTCTTCATTCTATGACCCTCCAATACGCCCGCTATCCGTCCCTCGTTGATCGCACTGTCTTCATCACTGGAGGCGCGGATGGCATTGGCAGTGCCATGGTGGAGCAGTTCGCAGGGCAGGGGAGCCGCGTGGCTTTCGTGGACAAAAATGTCATGTATGCCACAGCCACGATCCAGCGCTGCATCGACGCGGGTGCTGCTCACGCGCCCTTGTTTTATGAAGTCGATCTGCTCGACATCGACGCATTGAAGACTGCCTGTGCGTCAGCGATTCACGATTTCGGCAGCGTCAGCGTTTTAGTCAACAACGCGGCCAATGATGACCGCCACGACTGGCAGGACATGACGCCGGAGTATTTTGATGACCGCATCAACACCAACCTGCGTCACTACTTTTTCACCATCCAGGCACTGGCTCCGCAGATGATCGCGGCGAAGCATGGCTCCGTCATCAACATCGGGTCGAGCAGCTACATGATGCAGGAGGATTTCTTCCCCGGCTACGCCATCGCGAAGTCCGCCGTGGAAGGCATTACGCGCACGATGGCTCGCGCCTTTGGGCCACATGGCGTACGTGTGAATACCGTGCTGCCAGGCTGGGTGCCCACGGAGCGACAACTCACCAAATGGTGGTCGCCCGAAGGTGAGGAAGGCACCATGCGTGATCAGGCCATCAAGCGCCGCATCATGCCGGAGGAATTCGCGCAGATGGTCCTCTTCCTCGCCGCCGATGATGGTGCTGCCTGCACAGCGCAGCAATTCTTAGTGGATGGCGGGCGCTTTTGAATGTGCACTCATGCAGAAGGCAAGAGCTGCATAAGGCTGCCTGCCACCAATAGTGCAGATAAACGAACACTACGAGGCTGTCGTAACGTTCTCCGATTCGCTTCGCATCAAACCCAACTTCATGAAACTCCACTGCCCGCCACTGCTACTTAGTCTCGCTCTTTCGCTAACTCTTTCCGCTACCTCCTTCAGTGCCACGAAAGAGAAGAAGCCAGATCGCCCCACGCCACCGACGCGCCCCTTTGATGCACCGGGTGCACCAAAGTTCACACGGCTCGATGGCAAGCCTGGTGTAAATCCGCCAGTGGATGCGGATGGTAATTTCCTCATCGGTCCCGAGTATGTCGCGGCACCGGAGACAAAAGTCGTCGAAGGTGTGCCACAGGGAAAAGTGCAGCAGTTTCAAATCGACTCGAAGGACTGCAAACTCTTCAATCCTGGCATCGCGCGCGATGTCTTCGGCACCGTCGATCCAAACAACCCAAAGACGCTGATTGTTGAAACGCACCCCATCGACTACAAGCGCACGATTACCGTTTACGTGCCTGCACAGTATGTCACAGGAAGCGCCGCCCCGTTCATCGTCGCGCATGATGGCCCAGGCATGGGCAAGCCAGACATGAACCTCGCGCATGTGCTCGATAATCTCATCGCGCAGAAGCGAGTGCCGGCGATGATCGCCATCTCGATCTCCAGCGGCGGTGGCGATGCGCAGGGCCATGAGCGCGGACGTGAATACGACACGATGTCGGGCCTCTATGCCGAGTTCATCGAGAGTGAAGTGCTGCCTTTGGTGGAAAAGAACTACAGCGTCAAACTCACCCAAGACCCCGAGGGGCGCGCTACCATGGGTAACAGCTCCGGCGGCTCAGCAGCCCTCATCATGGCATGGTATCATCCTGAGTTATACCATCGCGTGCTTACGTTCTCCGGCACCTTTGTGAATCAACAATGGCCCTTCAATCCCGAGACGCCCGATGGTGCCTGGGGCTTTCACAACAAGCTCATCCCCGAAAGCCCAGCGAAGCCTCTGCGTATCTGGATGGCCGTGGGTGATCGCGATAATTTCAATCCCAACGTCATGCGCGACGACATGCACGACTGGGTGGCCGCGAACAACAACATGGCCACCGTGTTGAAGGCCAAAGGCTATCACTACCAGTATCTCTACTGCCTCAATACCGGTCACGGTGTCGGCCCCGCGAAGCCGCAGATCTTGCCTCAGGCACTCGAATGGCTGTGGAAAGGTTATCCCGTCACACAGAACTGACGTCGGGTAGATCAATATACCACCACCTACTCGCAGCCTCGCTGGCACCACGTCTGCGGCTTGCAACGAATGCCGCAACAGAACGCATCTATACCCGCTGATGTTTTCTTGTCCGCTTTCGGCGTCTCGTGCGAGAAGATATCACGAATCGACCATTTGACCGCAAAACCCGGCCTTCGACCGACGACTTAGATGCTCCACCTGCACCATGAAACTGCTCCTCCTCACCCTCCTCTCGCTAGCCACCTTCGCCAGTGCCGCACCGCTCGTCTTTGAAGGCACCGATGGCCCAGGCAAGGGCAAGCACATTGTCTTCATGGCGGATGATCATGAGTATCGCTCGGAGGAATCGCTGCCGCAGTTGGCGCGCATCCTAGCCAAGCATCACGGCTTCAAGTGCACCGTGCTCTTTGGCATTGATCCCGAGTCGGGCGAAATCGTCGCGGGCGATGCATCGAACATGCCGGGGATCGAGGCGCTGGACACCGCCGACCTCGCGGTGGTGTTCCTGCGCTTCCAAAACTTCCCCGCCGATCAGATGAAGCACTTCGACGACTACCTCAAGCGCGGCGGCCCAGTGGTTGGGATGCGCACAGCGACGCATGGTTTCAAGATGCCGAAGGACGCGCCGTTCGCGAAGTATTCATACGACTACAAAGGTGCCGACTATGAAAGCGGCTTCGGCCATCAGGTGCTGGGCCAAACATGGGTCGGTCACTACGGCACGAATCACAAGCAGAGCACGCGGATTGCCATCGTGGATGCGCTCAAGCAGCACCCGATTCTGCGCGGCGTGAAGGACGTGTGGGTGCAGGCCGGTGGTTATGTGGGCAAGCCCATCAGCGGCGACATACTCACGATGGCGCAACCGCTCAATGGCATGACGCCCGACTCACCCGCCGACGCGACGAAGCCGCCGATGCCCAGCGAATGGACCCGCACTTACAAGTCCGCATCAGGCAAAGAAGGCCGTGTCTTCACCTCGCTCTACGGCACGTCCGAAGACATCACGAACGAAGGCTATCGCCGCCTGCTGGTGAACGGCTTGTTCTGGGCCGTCGGTTTGGATGACAAGATCACGCCTGATTTGAACATCGCGTTCGTCGGCGCGGCCAAGCCCAACACCTTCGGCGGCGGCGCGTATGCGCGTGGCATCAAGCCGGAGATGTATGCCGGCTTTGAAAGCCCGATCCCGGCGAACAACAACACGAAGAAGCCCGATGCCAAGCCCGAGAAGAAGGATGGCAAGAGAGTCAGAGGGGCGAAGAGGGAAGAGAAGAAGGCCGCTACGGCGAGCCTTGCCGTGGAAGCAAAGCCCACGGTCACCACGGGCAAGCCCGCACGTTTCGTGCGCATCGAGATTCCCGGTGAAAAGAAGTGCCTGCAGATCTCCGAAATCGAAATCATGAGCGGTGGCAAGAACATCGGAAAAGGTGGCAAGGCGACACAATCCACGACGACCAATGGCGGTGATGCGAGCCGCGCACTGGATGGCGACAAAAGCTCGAACTGGGGCAAGGGCATGACGCACACGAAGGAGAACCAGCCCAATCCCTGGTGGGAGGTCGATCTGAGTTCGGCGCAGGAGATTGACACGATCAGCCTGGGAAGTCGTCGGGGCTTCCCGGAGCGTCTGGGTGGCTTCACGCTGCAATTGCTCGATGAAGGGCGCAAAGCGGTGTTCGAGCTGAAGAATGTCGAGGCACCGGAGTGGATGACGATTGATGTGAAGGGCGGCGGCAAGCTCGCCTACCTCAGCTTTGATGGGAAGCCGGGCGCACC
>JBEBGU010001017.1:0-1003 GCA_040081325.1 Prosthecobacter sp. | reverse complement strand
TGAATGAAGCGCGCACCGTGCGTGCGACGTGGGAGAGCAAAAAAGGCAAGCTGGCCACGCAGGTCGGCATGCAGCGCCATGCGCAGCAGAATTTTAATCGTGTGCGCGAACTCGTGCGTGATGGTGCCATCGGCGAACTCAAGTCGGCCTATGCCTGGGGCAATCGGCAGATTCCAAAGCCGGGCTACTTCCCGGAAGCAGGCGCACCGCCGAAGGGCTTCCACTATGATCTCTGGCTCGGCCCATCGCCGTTCCATCCCTACAACCCCGCCTACTTTTCCGGTGGAGCCGGTGCGAACTGCCTGTCCTGGAACATGTTCTGGGACTTCGGTGCCGGCCAGATCGGTGACATGGGCAGCCACACGATGGATCTACTCTGGAATGCCGTGGATGCCAAACTACCCACCTCCGCCGATGCCAAGGGCGAGGCGATGAACTCTGACGTGACGCCGGTGAACTGTGAATCGCATTTCGAGCATCCCGCCAATGACTGGCGCGGTCCGATCACGGTGAGCTGGTATCAGGGCGGTGCCATGCCGCGTTCGCCGAAGCCTTTCATCGATCTCAACAAGATCGGCCACGGAGCCAGGTTCAAAGGCACCAAAGGCTTCCGTGTCGCCGACTTCGACTCGCGCATGATCCTGCCCTTTGGTGACGACGCGGATCTAACTTATTACAAGCCACGCACTGCCGAAACTCTGCTGCCGCCCGTCGGCGTCTTCCAGAAACAATGGTTCGACGCCTGCCGTGATCCGAGCAAGAAGACCGCCTGTGATTTCGGCTACAGCTCCGAAATGATCGAGCAGATGCTCCTGGGCCTTGTGGCGTATCGTGTCGGCAAGAAGATCAAATACGATCCCAAGACCGGCACCAGCTCCGACACCCCTGAGGCCAATGTCTTCATGGGCAAGACCTACCGCGAAGGCTGGAGCATCGACGGCTGATTTGTCATGGATTCTTGATCGCTGCGTTCGGTGCGAGGAGCACCGAACGCAGGCTCGCC
>JBEBGU010000509.1:0-4071 GCA_040081325.1 Prosthecobacter sp. | reverse complement strand
GTCTTTGCGGACGATGCCCGCATTGACCTGGCTGATCTCAGCGCAGACTTCGCCAGTTTTGTGATCTTTGACCTGAGCTTTGTCGAGTGACTCGTAAGGGCGGCCTTTGCGGAGAGCGGGGAGATGGGGGATAGACATGAGTGGAGGTGGGAAAACTTACGAATGCCCGCAGAAATCGGGCGAAGGGAAACTGGCGGTAAAGGCGATGTCTTTCAGCCCATCGGATTCACCAGTGTGCCGATGCCGTCGATCGTGATGGCCACGACATCTCCAGACTTGAGGGTGAATTCATCACCAGGGACAATACCCGTGCCGGTCATGAGCAGTGCGCCTGTGGGGAAAGTGTTATCACGGTACAGAAAGCCCGCTAACTCGGAAGGCGTGCGCTTGAGCTGTGAAATCGGGGTTTCACCACTAAAAACGGACTCGCCGCTACGGGTGATGGTGATCTGGATTTTGGTTTCAGGCGGCAGCAGATCCCGAGTGATGCACAGGCAGGGGCCAATCGCGGCACAGAGTTTGAAACACTTGGCCTGCGGAAGGTAGAGTGGATTCTCGCCTTCGATGTCGCGGCAGGAAAGATCGTTGCCGATGGTGTAGCCGATGACCTCACCCTTTGGATTGATGACGAGTGTGAGTTCTGGCTCGGGCACCATCCACTTCGAGTCGCTGCGCAGATGCATCCCCTGCCCTGGATGCGCGACACGTTGAGGCGTCGCTTTGAAAAAAATCTCTGGGCGCTCTGCTGCATACACGCGGTCATAAAAGCTGCCACCCCCAGCATCTTTACTCTCCTCCATGCGCGCTGTGCGACTGCGGAAATAAGTCACCCCAGCCGCCCAGACTTCCTGCGTACCAATGGGCGCGAGAATGCTGTCCGACGCTGGCGCGGCGACAGCTGTGTAGGTGCTGGCGATCTCACCGAGATAACCCTGCAAATCCTCATGAGCGATCAACCCGTCCCAATCCTGATCGGAAAGGCGATACCAAAGATCCGTGTGCAGGTAAAAGCCAAGTCGAGTGCGATAGAGATGCATAAGGGCGCGAGATTAGCGGTGGCTGACGCACTGTCAAACTGACCGCACGGGCGAGCTTATGCGCTGCTGAGAATACTTTTCCCTCACCTGAGTCAGATCAATTTGCCGCTGGCCGGATTACGATGATTTCACCGAGCATCTGCTCCTGCTCGATCATGAATTGATTGAGCTTCATGAGTTCCAGCACGGCTAGGAAGGTGACGATCACCTCCACCCGGCTTGCCGCATCACTGAAGAGCGTCTCGAAACGGACACGGGCACCGATGGGCACTGCCACCAGCAAGTGCTCGATTTTGTCGGCGACAGAAAAACGGTCGCTGACGATCTCACGGATGTCAGTCGTGTTTTCAAAGCGCTTCAGCACCCGCTGGAAGGCGCGGATGAGGTCAAAGATACCGACTTGACCAGCAACCTCAGGCAAGGCACTCAGGTCGAGCGGCTCGGGATTGGTGGCGAAGAACTCGTCTCCCTTGATCTCCTGGTGCCCCAAGAACTGGGCGGCGTCCTTGAACTTCTTGTACTCGACGAGCTGCCGGATCAGCTCCCAGCGCGGATCTTCTTCATCAGCATCGTCTTCAGGTGGCTGCAAAGTTTGCGGGAGCAGCTCGCGGCTCTTGATGTACATCAGATTGGCCGCCATGACGATGAACTCGCTGGCCAGCTCCACATTCAGCATCTTGAAGGTGTTGATGTAGGCCAAGTACTGCTTCGTGATGCGCTCGATGGACACATCATAAATGCCGATCTCATCCTTCTTGATGAGATACAGCAACAGGTCGAGGGGCCCCTCGAAAATCTCCAGTTTAACCTTGTAATCCTTGTCTTCCACCCGCTGAGCTATGGGCAGGACATAGCGGGATGCGAGAGGAAATATTACTTCACTAAAACCACTGCTTTGACCACGGCGTTTTGCGGCTTCACCCACTCAGCCATCTTTACAGGCAGCTCATCAAAATCACAGCGGTGCGTGATCCATGGCCAAGTGTCGATCTGACCAGACTGGATCAAGCTGAGGATGCGCGGGAAGTCAGTGGCCACAGCATTTCGGCTGGCCAGCAGCGTAAGCTCACGTCGGTGAAACAGTGGATCATCTAGAGGCACAGGCTCCTTCGTGATGCCGACATAGACGATGCGACCAGTGAAGCGCGCCAGCCTGACCGTGCGCGCCATTGAGCCGGGGTGGCCGGTCGCATCAAACACGATCTGCGCGCAAGGCTCATCTGGCAGGCTTTCGACGACTCGGACGCCGCTGTAATGCTGTTGCACAAACGCACGTCGGCTTTCACTCAGCTCCAGCACCGTGATCGCAGCACCAGTGAGTCGGGCAAACTCCAGCACCGTGAGTCCGATCGGACCTGCACCGATGATCAAGACATCATCACCCGGCTGGATGTCCGCGCGGTTCACCGCATGGCAGCCGATGGCCAGTGTCTCCACGAGCGCGAGCTGCTCAAAGCTTAGCGAATTGCAGGGATGCAGCTTATGAGCGGGCAAGATCATGCGTTCACGCATGGCACCATCGCAGTGGACACCGAGCACTTGCAGCGTCTCGCAGCAGTTCGTTTTACCCTGACCACAGGCGTGGCAAGCACCGCAGTTTAAATAAGGTTCGACCGAGCAGCGATCTCCCACTTTCAGAAGCGTGACATCAGCACCGACACTCAACACCTCGACACCCAGTTCATGCCCAAGAATGCGCGGATATTCGATGAAAGGCATCTTGCCCAAATAGCCGCTGATGTCCGTACCACAGATGCCGATAGCACGGATCGCCACCAGCGCTTCGCCCGCAGACGGCGCTGCAGCTTCAGGCAATTCGATGAGAGCCAAATGCCCCGGCTCAGTCAGTGAAAGCGCTTTCATAGCAGCATCGATCACACAGTACCAAAGCGGCGGTGTCTCTTCCCATAAGCGCGGACAGCATCATTGAGTTCGTCTTTGCCAAAGTCAGGCCACAGCCTCTCGGTGATGTAGAACTCCGTGTAACTGAGCTGCCAGAGCAGGAAGTTAGAGAGACGCATCTCACCGCTCGTGCGGATCAGCAGATCAGGATCAGGATAGTAGCGTGTGTAGAGATGCTTGCTAAAGACCTCTGTGTCGATCATGCCCTTATCCAGATGCCCGCGCTCGATGCTTTCGATCAAGCTCTTGATCCCATCAATGATTTCCTCACGTCCGCCATAGCTCAGCGCAAGGATCAACGTGAGCCCGGTGTTCTGGGAAGTTGTCTCGATAGACCGATGCAACTGCGCCTGACAGCTCTGCGGCAGGTCATGCAGACGACCGATGGCCTGGAGACGGATGTTTTGCTCCTGCATCTCCGGCGTCTTCTGGCGGAGGAACTGCTCCAGCAGCTTCATCAGCGCATCCACCTCACGCTTCGGGCGCTTCCAGTTCTCCGATGAAAAAGCATACAGCGTGAGAAACTCCACGCCCAGCTCACTGCACCCTTCCGTCACACGCCGCACCGTCTCAGCGCCCTGGCGGTGCCCCTCCGTACGCGGCAGACCGCGCTCCTTCGCCCAGCGGCCATTTCCATCCATGATAATGGCGATGTGGCGCGGGACATTTTTGAGATCTTCGGCTGGAGGCATGGGCGGGATTTAGACAGGACAGGCAGGAAGTGCAACGCCTCTTCATTCCTGTCACCAACTTACCTGCAACTTTCCCCACCCCGTCCGTGTTTGATGCCGCTCCATGAAGCTCCGCCCACTTATCCCGCTCATTCTTGTCTCCCTCAATCTGCACGCTCAGCAGCCCACACCCGCAGCGCGTTTGTTTGATCTCAGTGACATCAACAAGGACGGCAAGCTCAACCGCGAAGAATTGCCCGAACGCTTCCGCGCGAACTTTGACCGTGTCGATGCCAATAAAGACGGCGGCATTTCCAAAGAAGAACACATAACGGCATTCACCCGCCAGCAGGGTCAGGCCAAGAAAGGCGGCGCGCGCGCCGTGCCAGCCGACATCGAATCGCATCTCGATCTGCCTTATGCCGAGACTGACAATCCACGCCAGAAGCTCGATCTCTATC
>JBEBGU010000508.1:0-4080 GCA_040081325.1 Prosthecobacter sp. | reverse complement strand
AATCAACGTGTCAGCCGCACCATGTCGGAGATAGGGAAATCGTTTCTTGTGACTCAGGGCCAGGCGCAGCGCAGAGACATCACGACTAAAACTCACGATATGCAGTGGTCGCACAGGCCCTTCCGCTGCCGTTTTTTCATACGCTAGGATCAGCGCGAGTGCCGCAGCGCCAGCTCCCAGACCGATGTCCCAAATGACCAGTGGTGTCACCGACTCTTCAGCCGTGCCATCAGGGATCAGTAAGCGCCGCGTCAGTTGCGTCTGCTCCATCCATGGCACCGCCGCCACATTCGTTGAGATGATTTGTTTGGTGCCCTGATGCAGAAGAATCGCAGCGCCAGCCTCATCCAAAATAACCTCATAATCTCCCAGTACTAGATTGGGTGTTCGGCTGTTCGGGATCGGCTTCGGCGCTGTGCTCAGGTGATCCACATCATCCACCTGTAGGTTCTGGCGCTTCTCATGATACAGCGGCAGGAATCGATCCTCCAAAATGCTCTGGCGGATCTCGCGCATGAGCTGGTGATAGAAGTGAATGTTATGCTGACCCATGAGCTGCCAGCCTAGCGGCTCCTGCGTCTTGGTGAGGTGATGCAGATATGCGCGCGAATACTTCGCGCACACCGGGCAGGTGCAGGCCGGGTCGAGTTTGTCCTCCGAGAATTTGTACACGGAGCGCCGCAACTCCACGATGCCGCGTGAGGTGAAGCACGAGCCGCGCTTCGCCACCTGAGTGGGGATGATGCAGTCAAACATGTCCACCCCGCGATGCACCGCCTCCAGCACATCCAGCGGCGTGCCGACACCCATGAGATAGCGCGGGCGATCCAGTGGCAGCAGCGCGGCAGTGAGTTCGCACATGTCTTCGCGCTCGCCTTTTTCTTCACCCACAGCTAGGCCACCGATGGCAAATCCATCAAACGACATCTCCATCAGCCCAGCCGCACTTTCACGCCGCAGATGCGGATAAAGCGCGCCTTGCACGATGGCAAACATCGACTGCGGTGAATCCTCACGCGCTGCGAGACTGCGCGCCGCCCAGCGCTGCGTGACCTGCAAGGCGGCACGCGCGGCTTTCTCATCGGCGGTGCTCGGGATGCATTGATCCAGCACCATCATGATGTCACTGCCGATGTCCCGCTGAGTTTGAATACTCAGCTCAGGACTCAGCAGGATGCGCTGACCATCGACATAACTTTGAAACACTGCCCCCGCCTCCGTCATCGAGCGCGAGTGCGGCAGCGAAAAGATCTGATAGCCGCCCGAGTCCGTCAGCACCGATCCCGGCCACTGCATGAAACGATGAATGTCGCCCATCTTCCGAAACACCTCCGGCCCTGGCCGCAGCAGCAGATGATAAGTGTTCGCCAGCAGGATCTGCGAGCCAGACTCATGTAGCGTCTCCGGCAGTTGAGCCTTCACGGTCGCCTGCGTCCCCACCGGCATGAAGAGCGGCGACTTCACCACGCCATGCAGCGTGCTAAACGTCGCCGCACGAGCCTTGCTGCCAGAGGCTTGGGCTTCGAGTTGGAAAGCGAGTCGGGAGGGAGACATGGACACGCTTTCCCTATCGTCGATTCACGCTGCGTCGAGCAGCAATGCACCGGCACTTGTCGCTCGACATTCGCTGGTCATCACGCACTCTCCTATCCCTGTCTTCGCGAGGATTCAGCGGATCAAATTTCAACATCTCGTGTGATTATGAAAGTCTCTCTTCAAATTCTGGCGCTGGTCCTGTTTGGTTTCTCATCCACCGTTCAAGCGAGCACTTGGTCCACCACACCTTGGACGGGAGATGCCTCCACGGGGATCGTGAATGGGGAGACGCAGTGGGCTTATCATTTTGGCTCCACGACTTCGGCGACGGTGAATGGCGTGTCGGTGCCGGGTTTTGCTGCGCCGCCGGTGAGTGCGGCGAATCAGTTCGATCTGACGGGGTCCCAGTTTGTCCTCACCGCAGACAACAACAACCTGACCAGCCTGGGCGGCAGCAGCAGCGCGATCCTGGGCAGCAGTTTCTTTTATGGCGGGTTGCCTTCCACGAATCTGACGGTGAAGGCGGCCTCGTTGCAGCCGGGGGTGAAGTATGTGGTGTCTTTGCTTAGCGTGGGCTGGGATGGGGATCAGCGCTTGATCAAGTTTGTCTCCGGCACGGATGAACTGGCGATTGACCAGAATCTGTATGGGGAAAACTTCGGCCTGCGAGCGGACTATGCCTTCACGGCAGGCGCGGGTGATCAGGTCATCCGCGTGGACATGAACAATGCCTTCAACCGCACCTTCCACATATACGCGGTGGCGCTGAGAAAGGTTTACCCCGCAGTACTGCTCACCTCCAGCACGAATCCCGCTTCCCAAGGGACGAACATCACCTTCACCGCCGCCGTGAGCGGGCCGCCAGGGGGGGCGACGCCCACCGGGACGGTCGAGTTTAAAAACGGAGGCACGACGATTGGCTCTGGCACGCTGAATGGCAGCGGGGTGGCGACTTTCAGCACCAGTGCCCTCGCGACGGGCACATACAGCATCACAGCGAGTTATCTCGGCGGGGGAAGTTTAGGGCCTGCGGAGTCCAACACGGTCTCCCAGTCTGTGACGGGCATTTTCACCGTCACCTCGGCGGCAAATTCGGGGGCGGGATCACTGGCGGAGACCATCACGGCGGCTTCTTCGGGTTCCCTCATCATTTTTGACACCACTTTGGCCGGACAGACGGTGCAGATGCCGACGAGCGAGATCATCGTGGATAAAGACCTCACCATCGACGGTGCGGCGCTGGAGGGTGCGGCGCTCCAGGGCACGAGCACGAACCGGCTGTTTTACATCCCGGTCACCCGGACGGTGGTCTTTAAAAATCTCACCCTCGCTGGCGGCGGTGGTGTGGGCGCGGCGAACACCCTTCGCGGCGGCGCGGTGCTGAATGCAGGCTCTTTCACGGCCATGGACTGCGTCTTCCGGGACAACAAAGCCTCGCTCGCAGCCGGTGTGGCCAGCGGCTACTCGACTCAAAACACCTCTCTCACCGTGCAGCGCTGCCTTTTCTCCGGCAATGCGGTCACGAATGGATTTGGCGGAGCGCTGATGAATCTTTGCCTGAATGGCATCACCAGCACGGCACTGGTGGAGGACTCCGCATTCATCAGTAACAGTGCCACCGGCGGCGGCGGGGCGATTTACAATTCTGGCAACAACGGGACCGCCAACATGACGCTCAGGCAATGCACGATCACGGGAAACAGTGCCAGCTCTACCGAAGGGGGAGGTGGCGTGCTGAACTATGCGACCGTAGCGACTGGCACGGCGAACTTGACGGTGACGCATTGCACCATCGTGAAAAACACCTCTCTGAGATCGGGCGGCGGAGTCAGCCAGCTCTCAATCACAGGCGGCACGGCTTCGATCACGCTGACCTCCAATATCATCGCGGAGAATACGGCAGCCCTTGGCCCTGATGTCAGGCTGACCCAGGGCACAGTCACAAGCCAGGGCACGAATCTCATCGGCAATGCCACGGACAGTGGCATCACCTGGCTGGGCTCTGATCTCACGGGCACCTCGGGAGTGCCGCTGGAGGCCCGCGTGGCCTCTGTGGGATACTACGGCGGCCCCACACCGACCTGCCCTCCGCTGTCCGGCAGCCCGGCGCTGGATGCGGCCCCGACGCCTGCCTTTTCTACCGATCAGCGCGGTCTGCCGCGTGTGGTGGATGCGGATGGCATTAGCGGTGCGCTGGCAGACATCGGCGCGGTGGAGTCGAAATTTGTCCAGGTGGATGTGGCGACGGATGAGCTGGAGACTCCGGCAGGTGTAGGTGATGTCTCTTTGCGTGAAGCGCTGCGGGATGCACCGGTGGGAGCCATCATCACCTTTGCGCCAGGGCTGAGTGGTCAAACCCTGACGCTGGATGGCGTACTGGGTGAACTCGTGCTCACAAAGGATGTGACCGTGGATGCCGCCAGCCTGCCTGCGGGGTTCGGCATCGGCCTGGGCACGGGGAATCACCTGCTGGTGAATGTGAATTTCGCCAATGCCAGCGTCAATTTACGGAATCTCCGCTTCACAGGCGGAGCAGGTGCTGCC
>JBEBGU010000507.1:0-4082 GCA_040081325.1 Prosthecobacter sp. | reverse complement strand
TCCTCTCCGTGCTCCACCACGACGCCAAATGGGCCTTACAGCAGCAATGATCTCGTCATCGCTGCGAAAGCTCGTCAAAGAACGTGCGGACGACCGCTGCGAATACTGCGGTCTGTATCAGGATCAATCGCTGATGTCCTTTCATGTGGAGCACATCATTCCAAGGCAACACGGCGGCGCATCCTCCTTGGAGAATCTGGCTCTCGCCTGCCCAAGCTGCAATTTGCACAAAGGCCCCAACCTCACGGGCATTGATCCCGACACCGGAGAGGTGAGCCGCATCTTCCATCCACGCCAGGATTTCTGGTTAGAGCACTTCCAAGCCGCCGAAAACCGCGTCACAGGTCAGACACCCATCGGCAGAACCACCGCCTGGCTGCTCGCGATGAATGACGAGGATCAATTGCTGCTCCGATCCGGGCGCTAGATCATGACACTGATTTGAGCAGTGCATTGGCAGTTCTCCCCACCATGGCTTTCTTGCTTGTCGCGGTCATTCTTTGCCTTGCACTTGGTGCAGGTTGGATTGCGGCCCGTATTGAGCGCTACTTCAAGCAGCCACGTAAACTCAACGCACCAAAAACGGATCACAGGCCGCTCTCAACGAAGTCATTGCACCAAACGGAAGGCAGGAGCGTCCCCAAACTGCCTCCTGAGATCGAGCGCAGAGACGAACAAACACAAACATCGAGCTTTACTCCCCCGCCTCAACCAATGCCGAGCCAGAGGCCGAGGTCTGTTTTGGCGTCCCCGATGCCTGAGGACATAGCTGCCGCGCCAACTGTCGCATTCATCAAGGTGGAGCCGCCTCGCTCCAAGCCCACAGTCATTGACCCAGAACTTGATGACTGGCGAGGTAGTGGAGATTGCAAGTATCCCGCAGATTGGGAACTGAGGGCACTTGAAGTCCGAAAACGCGATGGCCATCGCTGCCAGTTTGCTGGGTGCTCATCAATCAAACCGCTTCACGTTCACCACCTCAAGGCAATCAAAGACGGAGGCAATCATGCTCTAACTAACCTGATTACCCTGTGCGAGTTTCACCATGCACTCATGCCCGATCATCTCGAAGCCCTGGCTGAAACTATCAAGAGTTCTCGATATACGATTGTGACAGGATACTACCGAAGTAATCCTGGAGGCTTCGGCTCACACTACGTTGAGCCATTCATCCGGCGGCTCCAGTGCGCCGATGCCCGCTCAATTCAGGCGCTTATAAAGGAGCATGATTTGCGGTGTCCAAAATGTAAATTGGCTTCTCTCCTGTGCGATGATGCCTGGGATAATGGATGGGCCAAGCTCAGTGCCGAAGGAACTGCGAGGAATTTTAGCAGTCGAGTGGTTTGTGAAGAGCACGGTGACGCTTGGTATTTTGAAAATGCTCTTTTGGAGGAGGCTGGACTTTGGCTTGGAACCTTGTGCGGGATAAACTCTCATCCAAGACTTGCCGAGTATGAACGGGTTTGGCTCAAAGACCTGCATCATTTGGAATGCCCTCCCTGTCCGCGATCTGATTGCACTGGCCACCGCGTCTGGCGCAGAAACCGACAAGACGGTTCCTTGTTCCAAGGTTGCTCGAACTACTCTGCTACAAACTGTCCAGGTCGGATAACCAGAAACTTTACACGCTAGTTTATGGTTCCTCGTTGGACCTTTTTGCCGTAGTTGATCGCTTCTGCGAGAGCATCGGCGGTGTCGTCGTCGAGCGTGCGGTAGAGATCACCGAGGACTTCCAAAGCGTTCTGAGCCTGGGGCTCAGGCACGAGGCGGGCGCTGGGCTTATGATTGCGCACGAGCACGACTTCTTCCTGATCGGACTCGACTCCGTTCATGACGGAACTGAAGTTTCGAGCGACCTCGGTGATAGTGAGCGTTTTCATGAACGCAGGCTATCAGATCGAATCTGATTTGGCAAGATCACTAAGCCGAAGGCATTCTGTGTCACCTCACACCAGCTCCCCCAGCGGCCTCCCTTGGTCCACGATGAAGTTCGGTCGGCCTTGATGATCCGTGTAGGTCGCGTCGAGCGGCACGCCCATGTGGTGGTAGATGGTGGCGGCGAGGTCGCCGGGGGTGACGGGGCGTTCGGCGATTTCGCCGCCGTCGCGGGATGATGCGCCAATGACTTGGCCGTGACGGAAGCCGCCGCCGGCGAGGGACATGCTCATCACCGCTGGCCAGTGATTGCGGCCGTCGGTGCTGCCCTGGGTGCCGAGGTTTGGCGTGCGACCGAACTCTCCCATCGCGATGACGAGGGTGTCATCCAACATGCCGCGCTCGGCGAGATCGCTGACGAGCGTGGTGATGACGTGGTCAAAGATGGGTAGCAGCGGGCGCAGGCCATTCCAGATGCCGCCGTAGGGCGGGATGTTGTCGCCGTGGTTGTCCCAGGTGCCAGAGGCGCTGTGGTTGCTGAGGTCGATGGTGACGAAGGATGAGCCGCGCTCGATGAGACGACGTGCGAGCAGGGCTTGTTTGGCCCAATCATGCTCGCCGAAGCGGTCGCGCACTTTCTGCGGCTCCTGGTTCAAATCGAAGGCTTCCTGCGCACGACCACCGGCGACGATGTCGAAGGCTTTTTGGCCGAAGCTGTCCATGGCGGACATCATGCCGCTGGCGTCGAGTTCGGCGCGCAGACCGTCCATCTGCTTGCTCAGCGTCTGGCGTGATTGAAGGCGGTCCATCGTGAGACCAGCCGGCAGGTGGAAGGACTTGCTCGCAGAGTTGCCGTCGAAAGGATCGTATTGTGAGCCGAGGTAGCCGCCCCAGGCGACATGCGAGCGCGATTTCATGTTCAGCACGACGTAGGGCGGCATCGACGGATGATTCGGTCCGCAGTGCTTTGCCACGATGCTGCCGAAGGACGGAAAATACTTGGCCTTCGGGTTCGTGCGCGGCTCGTTGGCAAGGTTCGCGGTCTGCATGACCATGTTCGGCTCGTGATTGCTGAAGCGGCAATCGACGGAGCGGATGATGGTGAACTTGTCGAGCATCGCCGCCTGCTTCGGCAGATACTCGCAAATGCGCACGCCGGGCAGCTTCGTGCGAATCGTCTTGAACGGGCCACGGTTCTCGCTGGGCCGATCCGGCTTTGGATCCCAGGTGTCGATGTGCGACGGACCACCAGTCATCCAGAGCAGGATCACTGCTTTGTTGCTCTTTGTGGCAGTTCCTTCTCCTCGCAGCTTCATTAGCCCCGGCAAGGTGAGGCCGCCCAGCCCGGCGAGGCTCGTCTTCAAAACCGAACGCCGACTGTGAACGACCACACCGTCACGCAAGCGCGGGTTCATGAACATAAACGCGTGAGGGTCGCTATGAACGGCGCAGGGATGGTCGGGAGATGGCATCGACAGTCATACGGAGGCCACCAGCCGGCTCTAGCCTCTGTGAATAACTCGCGGCTAAAACTCCCACATTTTGTGTAGCACATCCGAATCAAGCACAAGATATGGGAATAAAAGGCTTTCTTCCTTGCCCCATCCCCGCCATCGCTGGTTACTCCACGCCACCCTTACACCCGCCTGCTGTATGTATCTCAAGAGCCTCACCCTCCACGGTTTCAAGTCCTTCGCGGACAAGACCACCTTCGAGTTCTCCACGGGCGTCACCGGCATCGTCGGGCCGAATGGCTGCGGCAAATCCAATGTCGTCGATGCCATTCGCTGGGTGCTGGGTGAGACCTCGGCCAAAGCGTTGCGCGGCGACGAGATGGCCGACGTTATATTTAATGGCACCGACAAACGCAAGGCCGTGGGCATGGCCGAGGTGACTCTCACCATGGCCAACTGCGAAAAGGCGCTGAAGGTGGACTTCAACGAGATGTCCCTCACCCGTCGCGTCTTCCGCGACGGGCGGTCAGAGTACCGGCTGAACAACACGCTGTGCCGCCTGCGCGACTTCCATGATCTGCTCGCAGGCACTGGCATCGGACGCGCTGCCTACTCGATCATGGCGCAGGGCCAGATCGATATGCTTCTCAGTTCGAAGCCCGAAGACCGGCGCAGCGTCTTCGAGGAGGCGGCAGGCATCACCAAGTTCAAGGGCCAGAAAAAGGAAGCCCTGCGCAAGCTCGAATACACCGA
>JBEBGU010001016.1:0-1010 GCA_040081325.1 Prosthecobacter sp. | reverse complement strand
CCATTCTCCAAAACACGTCTTCAGGTTGGGACAAAGCTTTCGAGGAATACCTCGACTGGTTCCGCGAGATGTTGACGGCTTGGCAGGAGCTGGTGGACATTTTTTATGGAGGCCAAATTTTCGCCCTCCAGCGCACGGGCACTGAGATGTCCCGTCGTTTTCCCGGCAAGATCAGCATGATCATGCAGCGTCACTTTGAGAAGAATATCTCCGGCATGGCTGGCGGCGGACTCACCACGAATCCCTACAGCCGTAATCTCCTGCGCTTCATGACTCGCTACGGCATCTACGGTCATGAACCCGCTGACTTCGCCGTCGTCTGATGAAGGATAGGCCTCTGGCCTGTCATCGGCCTGAGGCTTGTAGCCTTCAGGCGTGATAGCGGAAGCAGACTGAAAGTTAGGAGACCACAGGCCGATGACAGGCGTGGACGCCTATCCCACGGGGCTTACTCCTGAAACTCCGCTTTCTCGGGGATGCGTGAGAAGGCGATCTTCGTGCCAGAGAAGGTCTTCACCTGATTGGGCATAAAGCCGAGTGCGATGCTGTCGCGACCATAATGTTGGTTAAGCTTGTCCATGATTTTGGAAAGCGTTTCGCGTCGTGTTTGCTCGGCAGGCTGCATTGGCTGGAGTTCCTGGAAAAGCTCCATCTGCTGCGGCTCCGAGCAGGACTGGAGATCATTCAGAGTGACGCTGATTTTTTTCACCCGAGTCCAGCCAATCTGCGCCATCGCTTGCGGCCAGAGCTGATCGAGATGCTGCATCAGCGTGAAGGTGTCTGACACAGGCTGGGACAGCCGCACCTGGGCCTCACCGCGCCCGCGCTCTTCGGTGCGGACAGAGAGGCTGAGCCCGCGCGTGCGATAGTCGGTGCGGCGCAGACGGCTCGCCGCTTTGGAAAGCAGGCGCTTCGCCACGATGACCGCCTCTGACGGTTTCCGAAACTCCGGGGCCAGCACATGGCTGTGACCGATGCTGCTGTGCTGGGTGGCGAAGTGACCCAGATCC
>JBEBGU010000506.1:0-4088 GCA_040081325.1 Prosthecobacter sp. | reverse complement strand
ACCGCGGCACGCTGATCAATGGCGTGGAGTTTGACAGCAGCTACCTCGCCGGACGCGAGCCTGCCGAGTTCCCGCTGAATCGTGTGATCAAAGGCTGGACCGAAGGCGTGCAACTCATGCAAGAAGGTGCGAAGTTCCGTTTCTTCATCCCCTCTCACCTCGCTTATGGAACACGCGGCGCAGGCATCGACATCGGCCCAGATGAGACGCTGATCTTTGAGGTCGAGTTGCTGAAGGTCTGGGAGGATTAGCCGGAGGATAGGCGTTCACGCCTGTCATCGGCCTGAGGTCTCTGACCTTCAGGCTTCCCCGAAATCCCTGAAGGTCGGAGACCCCAGGCCGTTGTCAGGCCGGAGGCCTAACCTACAGACCGTCTCCAAGCAGCGCTACGGCGACTGAATCGACGAGCGGCTTGCCCACACGTGTGAGGCGAATGTGGTCGTCCTGTACTTGCAGCAGACCCTCGCTTTGCAGGATCTTCACCATGCGCTGCTCAGGCTCGCGGACGAGACTCAGCGGCAAGCCGCGTGCGGTGCGCAGTTCCAGGCCAAAGCGCTCGGTGCGGCGCTCATTGGGCGTGAGATGCTCGCCGGGCTGGGCGGGGTTTTGACCGGACTGAATCATCTCCAAGTAGCGCGTGGTGTCGGGGATGTTTTGCCAGCGATGACTCGCCACAGTTGAAAAGGCACTGGGGCCGAGCCCGAGATACTCCTCACCCATCCAGTAGCTCTCATTGTGGGCGGAGCGGTGGCCAGGGCGGGCGTAATTGCTGATCTCATAATGCTCGTAGCCAGCCGCCTCCAGCAGATCGAGCGACGTGTGAAAATACTCCGCGTCCCGGCTTTCATCCTCGCGATACTGACCGCGCCGGAGACGCTCGAAGAACTCCGTGTCCTCCTCGTAGTTCAGGTTGTAGGCGGAGATGTGATCAGGCTTCAGCGAGATCGTGTGCTCCACAGTACGCTGCCAGGTTTCCAGACTCTGACCGGGGATGGAAAACATCAGGTCCACATTCACACTGCGAAAACCCGCCCCGCGCAGCACATGATAAGTCTCCTCAGCATCCGCCGGTGCGTGATCGCGGCCCAGCGTCTTCAGCGTCGGCTCATCCCAAGCCTGGATGCCGAGACTGATGCGGTCGATCCCCTGTGCCCGCATCATCGCCGCTTTCGATTCCGTGACGGTGCGTGGATTCACCTCACAAGTGAACTCCTTCACCGCCGACAGATCCAGCGTCTCGCGCAGACCCGTGAGCAGTCTTTCGAGATGGGTCTCACTCAGCGCCGTTGGCGTGCCACCGCCGAGATAGACGGTATCCAGTCGTAGCTCATGCACCGCGCTCTGGCGTCGCGCCTCTGTCAGCACCGCCTCCACAAACTCCGCCATCGGTGTGGCTCCCGGCGTGTGCTTGTAAAAGCTGCAATACGGGCAGACACGATGGCAGAACGGGATGTGGAGATAGAGGTGGGAAAGAGACAAGAGGGAAGGATGAAGGATAAAGGGTGGTTTTGCCAGAGCCTTTATCCTTCATCCATCCGCCTTCATCCTTTGCAGCCGCCGATTCCCATGCTACCCGAAGGACTCTATGCCCGACCAAGACACCATCCCAAACGTACTCGCTGAACGCTATGCCACCGCCGCCATGCGCGGACTTTGGTCGGGGGCGGGAAAGGTGCGGCTGGAGCGGGATTACTGGATCGCGGTGCTGAAGGGGCAGCGGGATCTGGGTATTCCGGTGCCGGATGGAGTGATCGAGGCTTATGAGGCGGTGAAGGACAAGGTCTTCCTCAGCAGCATCATGCAGCGCGAGCGCGTGACGCGGCACGATGTGAAGGCACGTATCGAGGAGTTCTGCGAGCTGGCCGGGCATGAGCACATCCACAAAGGAATGACGAGCCGCGATCTGACGGAAAATGTGGAGCAGCTCCAGGTCTTCCGCGCGCTGCTGGAAGTGCAGAAGAAGAGCATCGCGGTGCTGGCTGCCTTTGCCAAACGGGCGGCGGAGACTCGCGATATTCCTTTCACCGCCCGCACTCACAATGTGGCGGCCCAGGCGACGACCTTTGGCAAGCGCCTGGCGATGTTTGGTGAAGAGATGCTGATCGGCGTAGAGGCGCTGAATGTGCTGATCAACTCCTACCCGGCGCGCGGCCTGAAGGGCGCGGTGGGCACGCGGCTGGATCAGATCACGCTCTTTAATGGCGACACGTCAAAGGCGCGCGCGCTGGAAGATCGCGTGCTGCATCATCTCGGTATCCACGCGGCGCTCGACAGCGTGGGCCAGGTTTATCCGCGCAGTCTCGACATGCAGGTGGTGTCCACGTTGACGCATGTGGCCAGCGGTCCGGGCAGCTTTGCCAAGACACTACGACTGATGGCCGGTCATGAGCTGGCGAGCGAAGGTTTTGCCAAAGGCCAGGTCGGCAGCTCGGCGATGCCGCACAAGATGAACAGCCGCTCCTGCGAGCGCATCAACGGCTTTCACGTCATCCTCAAAGGCTATCTGGCCATGGCCGCTGGTCTGGCCGGCGATCAATGGAACGAAGGAGATGTGTCCTGCTCCGTAGTGCGCCGCGTGATGCTGCCGGATGCTTTCCTGGCGATGGATGGTCTGCTCGAAACCACGCTCACCGTGCTGAATCAAATGGAGGTCTTCGACGCCGTCGTGGAGCAGGAACTCATGCGTTACCTGCCCTTCCTACTCACCACCACGGTGCTCATGGAGGCGGTCAAAACTGGCGCTGGCCGCGAAGCCGCGCATGAGGCGATCAAAGAGCACGCCGTGCAGGTGGCGAAGGACATGCGCACTGGCAAAGTCGCTCACAACGATCTATTTACCCGACTCGGTGCAGATGCTCGACTGGGGCTCAGCGCCGAGGCTTTTGAAAAGCTCGTCGAACAAGGCCGCACCAATATGGGCGATGCGCCAGAGCAGGTGGACTACTTCGTGGAGCGCGTGGGCAAACTGGTAGCAGCGCATCCCGAAGCAGCCGCGTATCAGCCTGGAGCGATTCTCTGATCGCATCATCGTCATGATCTCCTTTCCTCTCATCATCCGCTACGGAAGCATGGCGTTAGCTGTCGTGGGAGTGATCCAAATGACGCAAGTCTTGCAGGTGATTAGAGCGCAGGAAAACCCAATCCCACCGCCGCCCGTCGCGCCACCCGAGAAGCCTTTTGCCAAAGGCGTGGCTGCCACGGGTATCCTTGAATCGGCGGATGAGAATGTCAGCATCGGCACGCCAATGCCAGGTCTAGTAACGAAGGTCACAGTGAAGGTCTGGGACAAAGTGAAAGCAGGCCAGGAACTCATGCAGCTCGATGATCGAGAGCTACAAGCTCAGCTCATCGGTCAAGAGGCGAGCATCGCGGTGAATCAAGCGAACCTTGAAATCGCGCTGGCCCAGCTCGCCAAGGTACAGGACATGCTGGATCGTTTGAAGTCCATCACTGACCAGCGTGCGATCACTCAAGACGACCTGCGCAATCGCACCAACGATGTCATCGTTTCCAAGGCCCAAGCCGCACAAGCCAAAGCCCAGCTCGATGCCGCACACTCAGCGGTAAAGCAGACGAAGCTCCTCATAGAGCGCCTCACCGTTCGTGCTCCCCGCGATGGTTCAATCCTACAGGTGAACATCCGCGCTGGCGAATATGCCTCGTCCACGAATCGACAAGCAGCCATAACTCTGGGCGATGTGGATGTGCTGCAAGTGCGTGCTGATGTCGATGAACAAAATGCGATGTCCGTGCGCGCTGATCAGCCCGCGAAAGCCTTTCTCAAAGGCGACAGCAAGACGGCCTACGATCTGGAATTCGTCCGCATCGACCCATTCGTTATCCCCAAACAATCACTGACTGGTGCGAGCACCGAGCGGGTGGACACGCGCGTGCTGCAAGTGATTTACCGACTCAAAGTGCCAGAGAAAAAGACGCTCTATGTCGGTCAGCAGGTGGATGTGTTTATCGGGGAGAAATGAGGCGCTACTCCAGCACCGGATTGCTCTCCACCAGGGCATAGACTTCGACCGGCTCGGGCTGGCCCTTCACCATGTGGATACCGACGTTCTTGTAGTGAGTCTGCCCCT
>JBEBGU010000505.1:0-4094 GCA_040081325.1 Prosthecobacter sp. | reverse complement strand
GTCTTGTAGTTCTCGGATCAGCCAGTGCACCATCTCGGCGAAAGCCTCCTCACGACCCGAAAGAGCCGCCACCGTCATGAAGCGATCAGCAATATAGATGTTCTGATCATTGCGTCCGCCGCGCACCTCCCCACCACAGAGCTGTGCAATCCGTTCACGAAAGGCTGTGACGAGTTTGAATTCCGCCTCCGATTGCATTTGCCAGGAAAGGCCTTCCAAGAAGACCCGCCCAAACTTGCGGATGTTGATGACATTGTGCATACGCCCATCTGCACCTGCCCATCTCAGGATCAAACTACGCTTAAACTCCGGGGTGACTCCAATATCTTCCAAACGCCTGACGAGTCCCTTCACCAAGCCAGGCCATTCAGCACGACCTTCATCCTGCCCAAGCAGGGAATAGAATTCTTCCTCAGTCAGGCTTGTGGGTCGCTTCGCACTCGGCATATCAGGGGCACACGAGTTCGCTGGTGCTTCAGGCTGCACGATTGCCAGACGGTCATCTGAAAAAGACACGACACCGCGCTCGATGTTCAGCGTGCGCAAAAGTGTGCGCGGCTGCACAATGAAGCCGCCCTCAGGCAAGTTGTAGAGCTTGAGTTCTATCAGCCCAAGCGCGGCGTGAAAACCAGGATGCCTCTGCAAAATACCAACCAGAGATTCCAAGCCCTCGCGGATGCCATCCCCAACGATAAGCAGCAACATGCGGCCACGGCGCAGATTGCGGGTGATTGCATCCTGAAACGCCAAGGGATCAAAGTCCTCACGATCATCGAAAGCCTCCATCAGTCCACGCGGCGTTCCTTTGCCAAGGAGCATGGCTTTGCGCACCGCTCTGTCGAGATCCTCGAATGTCCAAGCCTGTAACTGAGCCGCGTAGTCCATGATCTGGGCGATGACTTCGCGCCGCGCCTGTAGATTGCGTTGCAGCTTGCACTCCACGAGTACGATGCCGCCCTCGGACGTGACAAGCAGGTTATCCACAAACCCGGCTGGATTCGGCAGCTCAATGCAGATGGCGCGTGCGAACTCAAACATGGGCTCGATTTCGCCGATGGGCAGAACGGAAGGTGCCCGATGTATGAGATCTCTGAGAAATGCCTCATCGTGCTGCCGCAGTTTGTCATCGGCAGCACGAAGTAAATCGAGCCGGATCGGCTCGGTTGTGTCGAGGTTCGGGAGATAAACTGGATGGCCAGACTGAATCATGAAGTAATCTTTGATGCGCGGCTGATCAATTGCAATGCGCCAGCCACACAGATCTGCAATCCTCCTACATTCCTACAATCACACTGGCAGGCACCGCGCATCTCGCTATCACCCTGCGAGCATGGCCCCCACACCTCCGCATGTTTTTGAGCAGCCTGCTCCCGCTTTCGATGTCGCCTCGGTCGAGACGCCCGCTTATGTCGTTGATCGCGGCTTGTTGAAAAAGAATCTGGAGAAGCTAGCGCAGGTGCAGCGTGACTCAGGCGCGAAGATTCTGCTCGCGCTCAAAGGCTTCTCGATGTTCTCCACCTTTGATCTGGTGCGCGAGTATCTGCATGGCTGCTGCACGAGCGGACTGCATGAAGCCTTGCTCGGCCACGAAGAGTTCCGCAAGGAGCTACATGTCTATGCCCCGGCTTTCAAGCAGGCGGAGATGGAGCAGATCATCCCCATCGCCCATCACATCAGTTTTAATTCACCGACGCAGTGGCAGAAATGGAAACCCATGCTCGATGCCGCGCGCGCTGCTGGACTGCACGCGCCCAGCCCCGGCATCCGTGTGAATCCCGAGCACAGTGAAGTCGAGTGCAGTCTCTATGATCCCTGCTCGCCTAGCTGCCGCCTTGGCACGCGCTCGGAGACTTTGGACAAAGAAGATCTCACCGGCCTCGAAGGGCTGCATTTCCACGCCCTCTGCGAGCAGGACAGCGATGTCTTGGAGCGCACACTCGCAGCCGTGGAAAAGCGTTTCCCGAAACTGCTCGCGCAAGTGAAGTGGGTGAACATGGGCGGCGGTCACCACATCACGCGCAACGACTACGACGTGGAGCGACTCGTGCGCGTCATCCGCAGCTTCAAAGAGCGCTATGGCAAGGAAGTGTATCTGGAGCCTGGCGAGGCCATCGCCCTGAACACCGGCTACCTAATCGCCAGCGTGCTCGACATCGTCCCGACCGACATCCCCACCGCCATTCTCGACACCTCCGCCACCGCGCACATGCCCGACACGCTGGAGATGCCGTATCGACCGCACATCATCGGCACCGATCTGCCCGGCGTGCTGCCCTACACTTACCGTCTCGGCGGCATGACCTGCCTCGCGGGCGATGTCATCAATGAATACAGCTTCCCCGCGCCGCTAGAGATCGGCCAGAAGCTCGTCTTCACCGACATGGCCCACTACACCATGGTGAAAACCAGCACCTTCAACGGCGTCCCCCACCCCGACATCGACCTCTACGATCCCGAGACCGGCGTGCTGCGCGTCGTGCGTCGCTTTGGCTATGAGGATTTTAAACGCAAGCTCTCTTGAGCTATCGAATCGCCTCCAGCACCTCACGCACCAGTCCTGGTCCGCGATAGACGAGCCCCGAGTAAATCTGCACAAGTGAGGCACCGGCTTTCAGCTTCTCCACCGCATCCGCCCCGCTGAGAATACCGCCGACGCCGATGATCGGTGTCTCCTCACGCAGCAACATGCGGAAGGCTTGAATCACCTGCGTCGAGCGCTCGCGCACGGGCGCACCGCTGAGACCACCGGCTTCGTTTTCCAAACGATGGCCGACCACGGCAGCGCGATTGATCGTGGTGTTCGTGGCGATCACGCCATCGACGGCGAGTTCATTGAAGACACGCGCCAGCGCCTCGATCTGCTGACCTTCCAGATCGGGGGCGATCTTCACCAGCATCGGCACTTTCTTTCCACTCTCTTTTTGCAACGACGCCTGCTCCTTCTTCAAAGCAGCGAGCAACTGCCGGATCGACTCCTCCGCCTGCAAGTCGCGCAGACCTTTCGTATTCGGCGACGAGATGTTCACGGCGATGTAGTCCGCCACCGGATAGGCCACCTTCAGGCAATACAGGTAGTCATTCACCGCCGCGTCATTCGGTGTGTCAAAATTCTTGCCGATGTTCACTCCGACCACCGCTTTCGTGCGACGCTTCTCCAGCCGCTTCACCGCCGCGTGAATGCCAGGATTGTTAAACCCCATGCGATTGATCAGCGCCTCATGTTCCGGCAGACGAAACAAGCGCGGCTTTGGATTCCCTGGCTGCGGGCGCGGCGTCAGCGTGCCCACCTCCACAAAGCCGAAGCCGAGCGCCGCCCAGGCTTCGACAGCAGACGCTGATTTATCCATGCCTGCCGCCAAACCAAGTGCGTTGGGGAACTTCAACCCGAGACACTCCACTGGCGACTGAGGCAACGTCCCCTGCCCTGCCGTGAGCAGCCCAAACCCATTCGCAATCCGCATCATCCGTGTCGTCCATTCATGGGCGCGCTCGGCATCCATTTTGAAGAGCCAAGGTTTCAGGGCGGGGTAAAGACTGGCGACGAGTGACATGTCTTCTCAGAAACGCGGTCCAGCCTAAGTGTCAAGCGATGTCAGGCTTGGCCATGCTCACGCGCTCAAACCTCGGGTGAGAGCACAATGTCACGCTGTTCCAAATCATTCAAAAAGATGGCCAGGCTTGGATTCAGCCTGCCCTCTTCGAGGAGTATCTTGCGCTTACGATAGCCTTTTGAAAGATGTTCATAGTGTCGAACATCCTTGCGGTCTGGATTGATAGGCCGTTCATCCTGGCGGCTCAACGCCCTGTTGAGGGTGTCGATACATCCTTCGCATTTGTCGGCCTTCTGCTTGTCCCAAAGAGGAAGAAGCCAGCACTCCATCTCACGCACACAGACGGCAAAGATGATCCTGCCACTATAAAACGTCAGGTCGGCTGTTCCGATAATCTCACTCAGTTTCTCCACGATACGCTGCACGATGATCACCGGTTCCAGCGCGGACAGCCCGCCGCCGCCGTGGTGCTGTCTGGCCCCACGGCGCGGATCACGCCCGATCGTTATGCCGAAATCGGCACCCGGGTCTCGCAGACCGCGC
>JBEBGU010000504.1:0-4113 GCA_040081325.1 Prosthecobacter sp. | reverse complement strand
GGATAAGCACGGAGGCGGTGAAGGTGGCCGTGCATCGACTGCGCAAACGTTTCCGCGCCCTGGTGAAAAAGCGCATCGCCGACACGGTGGAAGGTGCGGCTCAGGCGGACGAAGAGTTTCAGCATCTCATGGCCGCACTGCGACGAAGCGGCTGAGCTAAAATTGAGAATCTCCGTTGCCATGTCGGTCATTCACGGACATGAAAAAGGCCACGTTTCATGCCCGCCACTTCTCCTCCAGCACCCGGCATCTTCACCACGATTGCCGCCGTGTTTCGGCAGAACCGGATGGCCTGTCTGCTGCTCAATGTGCTGGTGATCACTCTCGTCACGACCTACTACCAAGTGCCAGCCGTAGCTGCGGTGTGGGAGACTGTTGGCGCATTTAAATTACGCTGGTCCTATGGATTCTCACTGACCTCCACGGTCTTTGCTGCTGCGGTGATGCCCTTCTGCATTCAGGCGATGATGGGAACTTTGCCTGCGCGCGGACGCTGGAAAAGGCTAAGTCTTCTCATGCTGTTCTGGGGTTATCGCGGCATGGAGATTGATCTGTTTTATCGTTTCCAGGGATTCCTGTTCGGACACGGCAACGACACGGCCACGCTGATCACCAAAGTGGCCTTTGATCAGTTTGTCTTCAGCCCGGTCTGGTTTGTGCCGACCTATCTGATTGCGCTGCGATGGATTGATGTCGGCGCTTCTTGGAAACGCACTCGCGCTTCACTGAATCGCCAATTTTGGACGCGCACCTGCCCGACCGTGATGCTTACGAACTGGCTTGTCTGGATTCCCGCTCTGGCTCTCATCTATAGCCTGCCCGCCGCCTTGCAGTTCCCGCTCTTCTCGGTCGTGATGAGTTTCTTCATCCTGATAGTGACGCTGCTGGCCGGATTAAATATCCCAAGAGTTGGTTGACCGTGATTTTTTACGACCGCCATCTGCATACGGGAAGCGGCAACTGACGCTGACACCCGTGCGTGGACTGGACGTGATCGACAGCGTGCCCCCGATCAGATTGGCGCGGTAGTCCATGACCTGCATACCGATTCCTTCACTCGGCTTACCCTTCTTTTTGACAATTGCAGCTCCATCATTTTCGATCTTCAAAACACACTCCTCTTCACCAAGACGCTGGAGCGAAAGAGCAACTTTTTTCGGGTGGCCGTGACGGATGGCATTGTTAGACGCCTCCTGCGCAATGCGGAAAATGTGCGTCTCTTTTTCGGCATCTTCAATTTTGATCGTTGAGTCCACCTCACAGACACATTCGGTGCGATGGTTGAAACGTAGCGTGTCAGCAAGCAACTGTAGAGCACCCGAGAGACCACGATTCTTCACGGATGCTGGCGACAAGCCATGAGACATCCGGCGCACTTCCTGGAGAGCGTCCTGCATGATCTCTCGAATGCGAGTGGCACTGGCACGCTGGGCACCACTGAGTTCACTTTCGAGAGACTCCATGAGACTGGATAGTCCCGTCATCGTCTGCCCGACTCCGTCATGGAGATTGTGGCCGATGCGCGCTTGCTCTTGCTCAGAGATTTTGAGAATCTCACGCTGCAGACGCGTTCTCTCCGTCATGTCAGTGAAAGTCAGGATGATGCGGTCAATGCTTCCATCTGAATGACGCGCGGCTGTAGGCTGTAACTCCACGACATGCCAATCACCATTTTTCGCCTTAAGTCGCAGTTCGACTGGTGCGATCTCTTTGCCTGCCAAAAGTTGCTGGTAGCGCGCTTTGGCACGGGGAATTTCGGCCGCACTCATCATCCCTGTTTCCCACAGCGGACGGCCAGCGACCATCGACAGATCATACCCAAGCACTCTCACAAATGCGGCGTTCACATGAATGATTCTAGTGAGTTCATCCAGCACAATAATGAGCGCAGATGTGTGGCTGACCAGAGCCCTGTTAAAGTCCTGTTCAATCGCCAGCTTCTCTTCAGCAAACTTCCTCTGACTGATGTCGTAAAGCGTTCCCGCCATGCGCACGGCTCGGCCCTGCTCATCCCTTTCAGCCTCACCACGCGAGCGAAACCAGCGATAGCCGCCGTCTTTCACGCGCAGTCGTAAATCAAGATCGTATGGCTCGCGGCGCTCTAAGTGGGCCGCTACAGCATCCTGCACACGGGCGACATCATTAGGATGCAGACGGGTAAAAAAACTGTCTGGGTGATTGGGCAGCTCATCTTCACTAAAACCAAGTAACGCCTTCCAGCTTGGTGACAGATAAAGCTCACCAGTCGAGTTCGACCAATCCCACAGGCCTTCGTTTGATCCACGTAGCGCGCGTGCATAGCGCTCTTCACTAGCTAGCATGGCCTCTTCAGCCTGCTTCTTTTCAGACATATCCAGCACGAGAGAGGCGACCCCAGTGACGATACCATGATCGTCGATCAGTGGCGTGTTGTACCAATCACAGAGGATCGTCTTGCCATCCTTGCGGACATTTTCGTTGGAGCTTCTTTCCCCACCTTTTTGCTTCAGTAAAGACTGCCAAACCTTGCCCACTTGGGATCGATAGATTTTCGGGATAATGAATGCGGCGTGCTGCCCTATAGCTTCTTCATGACTGAATCCGAAAATCGTCTGGGCCGCTGGATTCCAGCTCAGCACACGAAAATTTAGATCCCACTCAATGACGGCCATGGGTGTCTGCTCGAAATGCAATCGAAGCTTTTGGTTAGCGTTTCGTAATGCCTCTTCGGATCGCCTTCGGGCAGTGATGTCCTTCACCACGGCAATATGTCGAGTCGGCGCTTCACCAGGCTTCCACATCGGTGACACAGTGAGATTGATCCAGGTGATCGAGCCGTCTGGGTGGAGGTAGCGCTTCTCCATATTGAAAGCCGGGATAACGCCAAGCCTGAGCTTCTTCATGTTGTCCAAATCCTTTGGCAGGTCGTCCGGGTGCGTGATGTCCATGAACGTCTCACGCAGCATTTCTTCCTGCGTGAGACGAGCGATCTCACATGCTCTCTGATTTACTTTGAGGAACCGTCCGGTATTGCTGTCGATCATCGCCACGCCCACAGCAGCCTGCTCAAAGATGGCTCGGAACTGCTCTTCACTCTCCCGCAGCGCTGCCTCTACTTCTACACGTGCAGTGATGTCATGCGACCAGACGAGCAACCGCCAGACCTTATCGTCAGGTCCAGGAATCGCTTTGCAGCTCGTTTCACACCAAAACCAAGAACCATCTTTGCGGCGCGTGCGGTGCTCAATCCGGGTAGCCAATCCTGCTAGGTTTTGAAGGCGTGCTCGTTCAACGATTTCGATGTCATCAGGATGGATGCGGAAGCGCCAATCAACATTTTGCAGATCTTCTGGTGCCCAGCCTGTCTTGCGGAAATAGGACGGGCTGATGTAGAGCCGATTTCCTTCCGTGTCATTGAGGCCCACGATGTCGTCGGTGTTTTCAGCCAGCAGTTTGTAGCGCTCCTCACTCTCTTGAAGCGCCGCCTCTGCCTGCTTGCGCACGGTGATGTCCTTCACCGTTGCATGGTAGGTGATCGTTTCCCCATCGCTATTCTTGATGGCAGCCGGACTGACAATGACTGGAAAACGCTCACCGTTTTTGCGCAGAAATATCAATTCAAAATCAGCAAAATTGCCTTTCAGCGTCTCCTGAAAAGCAGCACCGATGTTTTCATATTCCTCCGGCGGCCAGTATGGGAAAGGCGGCCCGATGCCGACGAGTTCCTCTTTGGCAAAACCCGTCATGCGGCACAAAGCAGGGTTGACTTCCATTTGCACGCCAGCCGAATTGAGCACCGAAAAGCCGTCCTGCATGGAACGAATCAGACTGTACTTATCGTCCGTGTAGTCAGTGATCGATCTCAGCAATGCCTCGCTGCCCCGCAGTGCTTTAGCTGTCGGCTCACTTGGTTTGCGGACACTCGACCGCGCTCCTAGGACTTGCTTTGGAGTTTTGATTTTATTTGCCGATGGTTTCATCTCGTCAGATAGCCGCCGAAGCATCCATCGTTGGAAACTTCAGCGTTAACCAGCAATACAGCAACCCGCCCTCATTTGGCAAGAGAGCACACCGACTCGGTTGAGAGGCATCTCACATTCGGCAGATCAGCAGCTCACGCTCGTAGATCAGCTC
>JBEBGU010000033.1:0-15468 GCA_040081325.1 Prosthecobacter sp. | reverse complement strand
CTGAGATGGCTTTCGGGATCTCCGTGTCAAAAGAGATGTCTTTCGTACTCGGACCTTTCGGGAAAGGCACCGCGCGTTCTTTCGCATACGCAGGTTTCTCGGCAGCACGCTTCGGTAGCGCACCGAGCGTCTTCGCCACAGCTTCCAGCACCGCTGGCACCTGCACATCACCGACGATGGAAACCTCCATGAAATCTTCAGCCAAAGGCGTTTTTAACCAAGATGCCAATTCCGCGAGGCTACGCTTCTGCATCTCCTCATTGGTTGGGAAGCCAAAGCGTGGATCGCCACTATGCATGAAGGACACCACTTTATCAGCCATGATCCCCTCAGCCGTGTGCGCCAGTTGCACATACATCGGATCGAGATTCTTGCGGAACTGCCGCTCTGCTTCTTCGCGGTAGCCAGGTGCGGTGAGAAAGGCCGTCAGTAGCTGAAGCTGCGCATCCAGATCACCTGGTGTGGTGCGCCCGCTCAGCAGGAACGCCTCATCACCCGCGACAAAGTCCATGCCCACTGTCTTGCTGGCGAACAACTGACGAAGGTCATCCGCGCTGTGCGCTTTCAGGCCACCCAGAATGAATGTGCTCTGGGCAAAGGCGATCAGACCGGGCTTGTCGAGCGGAGCTGTCAGCTTACCACCACCAAAGTTGATGCCTACGCGCACCGTGCCCTTTTCAAACGGCGTCGGCTTGATGTTTAGGCGCACGTTGTTGGCAAACACCGCTTGAGTGATCCCTAGTTCCTTCACTTCCGTCTGGGACGTGATCTTGCCAGTCTCACCCACACTCGCATAGGCAAAAGCGGCCGTCTCTTTCTTCGCCGGTGCAGCCACTGGCTGCTTCTGGCTGTCACGATAGGTGGCGATGATCTTCGCCGAGGCATCACCTTCAAGCCTCAGATTACCGCCGACAAAGATCTGGATGTCTTCACCCTTCCAGCTCGCCGTCAGGGCCGTGTGACACTCTTCCATGTTCAATCCCGCCAGTGCCGCCTTCACGCGCACCAGATCATCCGTTGGGTGAGTGATCACTTTCTTCGAGGCCAAAATGCTCACCAAACCACTGGCCAAATCGCGTGACTTCCGGCTATCCGCCTGAGCTGCACGCAGCTCCACCGACTTGAGCAGCGATGCCTTCGCTTCTTCAAACTCAGCCTCGGTAAAACCATGCTGCACTGCCCGGCGCACTTCCGTTTCGATCAGCGTCAAAGCACGCTCCCACTGATCCGGCGCACATTGAGCCATGATGCCTACCACCTCGACAAACTCCAGGTACTCATAGCTGTAAGCCTCACTGCTCAGGATCGGCGTCTTCTCCGCCTTCGCCAGTTCTGACAGGCGCAGATTCAGCATCGCATCCGCCAGATCACGCACCATTTTCTCACGACGATTCGCTGCCGTGTCCGGCTTGTTCTTGGCTGGGCGCAGCAGCTCGACACTGATGTCCACCGCCTTCGCCTCCATCTCCGTATGCAGCTTGGCGATGATGCCACGACCTGTCGTGATTTGGCCAAAACTCGGATCAGCAATGTCAGCCGCAGGAGCCTTTACATCGGCAAAGTTCTTCTCGATCTCCGCTTTCACTGAAGCCACATCTTTGAAGTCACCCACCGCCACAATTGTCGCCCGCTTCGGGCTGTACCACTTCTTGTAAAACTCCGCAAAGCGCGGGCGCTGCATCGACTTGATCGTCTCTTCTGTACCAATGGGCAGACGCTTTGGCAGCAGTGAGTCCGGCATCGCAAACTTGTAGCCCTCCAGCATCGTCCGGTACTCGATCGAGTCCCGGCTCAGCTTCTCGCTCAGGATGATGCCGCGCTCCTTGTCGATCTCCTTTTCACCCAGCGCCATGCCATCCAGGTAATCCCGGAAGAGCTGCATGCCCTCAGCGATCAGCTTGGACTCCACCTTCGGCAGTTCCAGCATGTACACCGTTTCTTTGAAGGACGTGTGCGCATTCGTATCCGCGCCGAAACCCATACCCAGCCGCTGGAAGTACTCCACCATCTCCCCACCTGGGAAGTGGCGGCTGCCATTGAAAGCCATGTGCTCCAGGTAATGCGCCATGCCCTGTTGATCGTCCTCTTCCATCAGCGACCCCACATCCATGTAAATGCGAATGCTCGCGCGTCCCGGCGGCTCCTCATTGGGCAGGATCACATACTTCAGGCCATTCTCCAGAGTGCCAAAGCTGGCCTTGGGGTCAGCCTTCAGATCACTGGCATCTTGGGGCCATTGAGCGTGGGAAAGAGAAATGGTGAGAAAGCATAGAGCGGCGCTGAGCAGGTACTTCATGTGAGTCTTAAAGAACGCTGCGGGAGAGCGAACTGTCGAGAAAATCTTGGTTCTTTGCTTTCTTACTTAGTGCCTCGCCGCGAACTGAATCCTCCATGCCGAGTTTTGAAGGAGCGCGGACTTAGTTCACAGCAGGCTTGAAAAGAGGCCAGCACACTCCCGTGAGAGTTACTGAAAGGCAGGGCGGATGATCCCTCGTCCTCCGGGTTTGGGAGCGCGGTATGAATCCCAAGCACCGCCTGAAGGACGATGCGGGCGGGCCTAAAGCCGCTTCATCCAGAGACTGTGGGCAAGAGAGTGGGTGATTGCGGCATGAGCGCGAACCCCGACACCGCAGTTCTGATGTGAAAGGATCATTGAGTGAAGAAAGACTTGTTTCCATTGCGAGAGAATGGTTTGCTAGACTTCTTTGTATTCACACCGCCAATACATCACCGATGGAGAACACCAGCGAACCCGCCCCACCAACACCCACTAGCAGCGCCGCTGAAGATCGGGTCCTCGTGGAGCGTGCTCAGGCTGGCGACACCAGGGCGTTTGATGATCTGGTGCGCAAATACACCCAGAAACTTTATGGGTTGGTCTATAACATGACCTCTAATCGAGAAGATACGGCGGACTTATTGCAGGAGATTTTTGCGAAAGCTTACCGCTCGGTGAAACGGTTTCAGGGTAAGTCGTCGTTCTATACTTGGATTTACTCGATCTCAGTGAACATGACGCTGAATTTCCTGAAGAAGCGGGGTCGCTACACTAAGGTGAGTCTGGATGATGTGGACAATGGCATTCAGAACGATCCTGAGTTCATCAAGATCACCACAGCCCACCGGGACACCATCCGGGAAGTGAATATTCATGAGCTGCAAAAAAGATTGAACGACGCTATGTCGAAGCTGTCCGACGACCACCGCGCAGTGGTCACACTGTACGATATTCAGGGCCATCAGCACAATGAGATCAGTAAAATGCTCGGAGTGTCAGAAGGCACGATCAGATCACGTTTGTTTTATGCACACCGACTCCTCCAGACCCATCTCGAAGACCTTGTGAAGTAGCTTTTCATTCCCCCTAAATTCCAGTTCAAACACACATCCAATACCACGATCCTATGAGTGAATTCGAAGACATCCAGCGACTGATTCGACTGAAGCGGTATGAGACCCCAGGTGAAGATTTCGTCGAAGATTTCCTGACCCAATTTCACCAACGTCAGCGCTCCGAATTGCTGCGTCATTCGGCTCGCGGCTTGCTCTGGGAGCGTGTGGCGACTTACTTTGATGATCTAGTCTCACCGAAATGGGTTATGGCTGGTGCGACTGCCTGCATGGCGATCGTGGCTGCTTGGGGAGCTATGAATATCGTGAGTGGTGGTGGTCAGCAGTCATCTGTGGCGATGATCGCTGCGGAACCCGCGCCCATGCCTGCTCAGGTGGCACTCGCTGTCGATAGCGAATTGATCCGTGAAGCTCAGCAGGGGCGGCAGCTCGAAATCGAAGGCATCCTGCTCAGCCGTCACTTCGAGAGTGAAGGTGTCGCATTACCTGACGAAACGACTGTGGTCAGTGTTTCTGGTGAGACTGTTCCAGTTTCGGCTGAATTGCTCCCAGTGTCGTTCTCTGGATTCAATCGCTAAGCTTGCCGATCACCGAGAAATCGAGTTCGCCCATCCCAGCTTCAACACCCGCGCGCATGGCCTCTGCTGTGCAATTAAGCGCGGGTGTTTTGATGTCTGCTTCTGATGCCAAACAGCGGGCAAAGTCGGCATCCTTGAGCATGTTTTGCAGCGAGAAGTGAGGTTCGAAGTTTCCGCTTATCATCGTCGGCAACTTCATGCCAATGAGTGTGCTATGATTAGCATTCGCCTCCAGGGCAGTCTTGAGCAGATCG
This sequence comes from Prosthecobacter sp., assembly GCA_040081325.1. GTDB lineage: Bacteria > Verrucomicrobiota > Verrucomicrobiia > Verrucomicrobiales > Verrucomicrobiaceae > Prosthecobacter. Next base: position 11,285 of record JBEBGU010000033.1, on the reverse strand, counting down.
AGTGATATACCTTGGCTCTGAGTAATGGCGGAGGCTTCAGCCAGCGCTTTCACAGTAATGGAGCTGACGAGATTGGTGACAATCTTGAGCACCATGGCTTCACCCACTTCACCCAGTGGCAGGATTTTTTGAGAGCTAAGTTCGAGAATCGGGCGCACGCGCTCAAGGACTGGAGCCGATCCGCCGATGTAATAGACGAGCTTTCCATTCTGAGCCGCCATCTTGCTGCCGGTGAAAGGTGCATCGAGAAAGGCAGCCTGCGCACTGGCGCAGATCGCAGCGGACTCCAGCGTTGCGGCCTTGCTCACCGTGGAGTGATTCATCACGATATGCTCACTCGTGAGCACGGGCTGCATCTCACGGATCGCGGAAAGCAGCGCGGCATCATCACGCACGAAAATTTGAATGATGTGCGCTGACTCGGCTACAGCACGCGGAGTGGATTGGAAGTTTGGAATGTCGCGATTTGTTCGGCTCCAGACAAAGACCTGATGTCCTGCTTCGCGCAGTCTATCTGCGACACGACTGCCGATGATGCCGAGGCCAAGAAGGCCGACGTTGGGAATGAATTCACTCATGCCGATGGTTGCCGCCTGATATGGCTTCTGGCAAGCAAGCTGTGCTTTCCTTTGCACGCGGGCGGCATCCGTCTATGGATCGGCAGCCCGCCTATCTCATGTCACCCTTCCGCACTCTCTTCGGCCAGTTGAAGTCTGAAATGCAAAAAGCCATCGTGGGCTATGATCATCTGCTGACAGATGTTTTGGTGGCGATCTTTTCTGGCGGTCATGTGCTCCTTGAAGGTGTGCCAGGTCTTGGAAAGACGTTCCTTGTGCGCACCTTATCCCAAGTCATCGGCTTGGAGCCTGGGCGTGTGCAATGCACGCCGGATCTCATGCCTGCGGACATTTTAGGGACGCATATCGTGAATGAAAACGAGCATGGTCGGCGGATGATGTTTTTTGAAAAAGGGCCTGTGTTTAAAAACCTGCTGCTCGTGGATGAAATTAACCGCGCCACGCCGAAAACTCAGGCGGCGCTGCTCGAAGTCATGCAGGAACGCGCTGTGACAACGGGTGGCGAGCGCCACACACTGCCGGAGCCTTTCTTTGTGCTCGCGACTCAGAACCCGATGGAAATGGAGGGCACTTATCCGCTCCCTGAAGCACAGCTAGATCGCTTCATGTTTAAGATTCGCGTGCCGTTTCCAGATTTGGAATCGCTGGTCGAGATCAGTCGCCGTACCACAGGTTTCACCGAGCCGAAGCTGGAACCTATCAGCAATGGTGCGGACATTATCCGTCTCCAGCATGAGCTTGCGCAGATGCCAGTGGCTGATCCTGTGGCCCATTATGCGAGTCGGCTAGTTCTGGCCACACATCCCGAGCAGCCGGGTGTGCTACCTGAGGTGAAAAGATTTGTTGCTTATGGTAGCAGCCCTCGTGGTCTGCAAAGTTTGATCCGTGGAGCACGTGTCTGGGCCGCGTTGAGTGGGGCCACGGCTGTCTCCACGGATGACATCCGAGCCATCGCCCATGTGGCTTTGCGTCATCGCATCATCCTTAATTTTGAAGGCGAAGCGCAGCAGGTGAAGGTGGACGTCCTCATCACAAAACTGCTCGATCAAGTAAAAACACCCGCGATGGAAGCGGCCTGATCTATCGGGCCGTGACTGGTTCTTGGGCTGATGGTAGGTCCGCCAATGTCATGCGCCGGATTGCACCCGCTTGATTGGTTTGGATCAGATCTCCCGTCTCGATATGCAGGCAGGTCAGCCAGCCTTGACCATAAGCCCAAGTGTCGAGACAGATGGCCGAAGGCTTGATCACGGGTAGGCCAGACTTTTGCGCAGTGTGTCCGCAGATCATCTGCTTGCCTGAGACATGGGGATAAGCGTCTTCAAAGCGGGTCCAGAAGAGCCAGTCGTCACTCTGATCTCTGAGCGCATAGACCGAGTTTGCATTGGCATGGACGTAGAGATGCGTTTCGTCTTCGAAGTAACGCAGGCAGCGCTCCGTGAGAAATTCGATATGCGCTGGCGTGACATTCTCCCAAGACAGCGTGGCATGATCTGGCGCGTAGGAAAGAATGGTTTCTTTACCGCCGACTCGCAGCCAGCCTTCAGGGTCGATGCGCCGTGCCATGGCATCCAGAAAGAGGATTTCATGGTTGCCGAGGATGGGCTTGAGTTGCGTCTTCGACTCAAGTGCAATGAGCGTATCAATCACGCTTTTTGAGGCCGGTCCACGATCCACATAATCGCCTAGAGTGATGAGTACGTCGTCACGACCGGGGCGCACTGCTTCAAGAATCGTGTCCAGAGCAGTGGCGCAGCCGTGGATGTCACCGATCACCAGGGTTCGCATTCCACCATTCTTGCCTGCTTCGGCCTATGTGCAAGAGCGGTGCAATGAAAGCATGACTTTTGTCGAAATACTCTATTCTCCGACCTCCCATGAATCTCCTCCAGTCGCTCGACTACTCGGTGCTCCAGCAATGCATGCACTGCGGCATGTGCCTACCCACCTGTCCCACCTATGTGGAAACAAAGCGCGAGCGTAATAGCCCACGCGGTCGCATCTCTCTGATGCGCAGTGTGGCCGATGGTGAACTGAGCGTCACCAAGGCGTTCTCAGATGAAATGTACTATTGCCTCGGCTGCCTCGCCTGCCAGACCGCCTGTCCGGCAGGGGTGAACTACGCGGAGCTTTTTGAAACAGCACGTGCTGAGGTAGAGCGCAGTGGTGTGGCTCAGGCACCTGAGCGGGATTTCTGGCGCTGGCTCACTCTCACGGTCCTGTTCATGCACCCACGACTGCTGCGCTTGATCGGCTGGAGTCTGCGACTTTGGCAGAAAACAGGACTCGATCTGCTGCTTCGCGGGGTGAAGTTCTTTGGCCTGCTGCCCAAGCATCTACGTGATTTAGAGCCGCAAACACCGCGCGTGGCAGCGGCTTTTTCAGATGCTTTGATCGCGCCCGTGGAGTCACCTCAAACAGCACCGCGCTACCGTGTCGGGTTACTCACTGGCTGTGTGCAGGACCTTGCTTTCTCAGACGTCAATCGTGACACGGCTGATGTGCTTTTGGCCAATGGCTGTGAAGTCATCACCCCGCGTGCCCAGCACTGCTGTGGCTCGCTGCACGCACATAATGGCGCGGTCGAGTTGGCTCGCGAACTGGCTCGTCGGCAGATCGACAGCTTTGATCTAGATCACCTGGATGCCATCATCACCAATGCTGGCGGCTGCGGCGCGCATCTGAAGCAGTATGGGCATCTCCTGCATGAAGATCCCTTTTATGTGAAGCGCGCTCGGCAATGGGACAGCAAGGTCAAAGACATTCACCAGTGGCTCGTGCAGATCGGCATTCGCAAGCCCGAGCATGGAGCAGGCGTCACGGAAGTGACCTACCATGAGAGCTGCCATCTTTGTCATGGTCAAAAAGTCAGCTCGCAGCCACGCCAGGTCTTGCAGGCCATTCCCGGCCTCGTTTTAAAAGAGCTGCCCGAGAGCAACTGGTGCTGTGGGAGCGCAGGCATTTATAACATCACCCAGCCCGAGCAGTCGGCGAAGCTCCTGAAGCGAAAGGTGGCTCATATCGAGGGCACGCATGCCCCCATCGTTGCTACCTCGAATCCAGGCTGTCATCTTCAGCTTGCCAGCGGCTTGCATGGCAGGGTAGCAGTCACTCAGCCGGTGACACTTCTGGCACGTGCTTACCGTGCCGAATGAGCGGACTTTTTTTCAGACCCATTGCATTCGGTGGAAATCTGCGCGATGCCCACGTAATCTCCCGCATCATGCACCTCCTTGGCTCCTCCATCGCCCGTCTTGCTCTCATGAGCTTCATCGGTTCACTGACCCTCATGGTCAGTTTGGCGCAAACTCCAGACGCCATCGTGCCCCCCAAACCACCTGTGCCACCCACTCCCACAATAGGGGCGGTAAAAGCGCCGCTGCCAGAAGATCTCATTGGAGATGAACATGTGCGGGAAGAGTTTGGTGTGAATCAATTCACCACGCCCAGCATCCGCAAGCTCTTCGAGATGCTCGATGGACTCGGTAAGCTCTCCTATGACGCCTTGAAGCGCCCCATCAGCCGCCAGACACCCTCTGACCGCGTGCTGGTTTCATTGGGACTTGGCAGCCTCATCGCGGATGGGTTTCTCATCGTTCAGTGTGAAAAAGTCGAGGCCATGGAAGACGTTGGTCGCGCCCTCATCAAGTATGCCAAAGTCATCGGCGCCGGCAGCCGTATGAATCGCCACACACAGAGTTTGTTCGAGCACAGCATCGACGGTGATTGGGACAAACTCCGTGGTGAACTCGCACTCACTCAGGCTGATGTCGAAGCCGAAATGGTGCAGCTTCGTGATGTCGATATCGCCCATCTTGTCAGTCTCGGCGGCTGGCTGCGTGCCCTAGAAATCGCCAGTCGAAGTGTGGCGGACAATTATTCCGAGGAGAAGACACGCCGCCTCATGCGCGTGGACATCGCCGAGTATTACGCCGCCAGCCTTGCTGATCTCAATCCCACCATTCTCGCCAGCCCAGCGCTTAAATCGCTACAAGCAGGTCTCACGACCATGATGCCTCTCATGGTAGCTCCAGCGGGCAAAGGTCTCACCCAAGAGCAGACCCAAGTTCTAGCAGAGAAAGCCTCTGCACTCGCTCACATCGTGACCGATCCCATGAAGAACTGATCAGCCTTTCTGACTCCGTTAAATCTAATGTCACAACTTACTCCCGAACAACTCACCCATGTCGAACAATGGGCTGCCGATGGTGCCAATCTTAACCAAGTGCAGGATCGCCTGAAGACAGAATTTGGCATCAGCCTCACCTATCTCGATGCACGACTGCTCATGGTCGATGTCGGCGTGCGACTTCAGGAAAAACCACGCGAGGTGGAGAAGGTCGCTGCTCCCGCTCCAGCACCTTTGCCTGCTGAGGATGCGGTAGGTGATGAGGGCTTCGATGAACCCGCAGGCATCAGCAACGTCACTCTTACTGCCGACCAAATCGCAACGCCTGGTTCGCTCATCAGTGGCAAGGTCACTTTTAGCGATGGCCAAGAAGCCGCCTGGTACCTCGATCAGATGGGCCGCCTCGGACTCAGTGGCGCACCGCAGGGCTATCAGCCGCCGAAAGAAGACATCCCCAACTTCCAGCAGCAGCTCGACCTACTGATGCAGCAGGCCGGTTTTTAGCCATTAGCATGGATGACTTTGTTCACCCTTTGAAGGCTGCACACAGATGCTGCTGTCACAGTGGTGAGAACGCGCTTCTCTTTCCTCGTGCTCACCACCGACTTCGATTACCGACTCCCACCTGAACTCATCGCTAGCGAGCCTCTTGTGGATCGTGCGGCTTCGCGAATGCTTGTCGTACACCGTGATCGGGGCGTCGTTGAGCATCGGATGTTTCGTGAGTTGCCAGAGTTTTTGAAGCCGGACGATCTGCTGGTTTTGAATGACACGCGCGTGGTGCCTGCCCGCTTCTTTTCCACTGACGGCACGCGTGAAGTGCTGCGCGTGGAGCCACTGAGTCCCACTCTATGGCGCTGCATGGTGAAGCCTGGGAAGAGATTCCGTCTCGGTCACACCGTAATGATCGGCGAGTCCACTGGCACTGTGCGTGACATCTTGGAAAATGGAGATCGAGTCATCGAATGGGACGTGCCGGTGGATGACTCGAAGCACGGTCATTTGGCCTTACCGCACTACATGGGGCGTGAGGATCAACCCGCAGATCGCGAGCGCTACCAAACAGTCTTTGCCCAAGCCGAAGGAGCCATCGCCGCACCAACCGCCGGTCTGCATTTCACACCTGAGCTGCTGGCGCAGTTACCTCACACTTTTGTCACGCTGCATGTTGGTGTGGGCACGTTTCAACCAGTGAAAGTGGACAAGCTGGAGGAGCATCAGATGCACTCAGAACGCTATGAAGTCAGTGCAGAGACCGCCCAGAAAATCCGTGACGCAGGTCGTGTCATCGCCGTCGGCACCACAGCCATGCGAACCCTCGAAACCGTAGCGCGTGATCATGGCCGCGTGGTGGGGGCGTCTGGCAGCACAGACATTTTTATTTACCCCGGCTTCGAGTTTCGCGCTGTGGGAGCGATGCTGACCAACTTCCACCTACCCAAGTCCACACTCATCATGCTGGTGAGCGCCTTTGCAGGTAAGGATCTAATCATGCACGCCTATGAAGAAGCCATCCGCGAGCGCTACCGCTTCTTCAGTTATGGGGACTGCATGCTGATCTTGTAAAAGATCGTCGCAGGTGTCCTCTGTACGGTGTGCCAGACCTATCGCGGTGCCACGTAGCGCTTGATGTTAGGGTGATAGACCTCGCACTCTTTTTTGTGTAGCCAGACGCTGAGCCAGAAGAGTGCCACGCTGCCGATAATCACCACCACGATTCCCCAGCGAGCATGGCGTGAGCGTGTCATGGCCATGGCGATGAGACTAGTGCCTGCCATGAGGTAGTAGGGCCAGGCGGTGTCTTGACGGAGCTGCGTCTGAGCACGGATTATCGGGCCATACTCCACGGCGCGTGTCGCTAGAATGCGCGGCGTGGCTTTGAGTCGAAAGTCGAGATAGGGCCAGATGCTGGCACAGGAAAGAAAGATGAGACCGAGAGCCAGCAGACGGCACTTCCGCTCATTCACAACAAAGGCGACGATGAGTAGAGTCACACCAAAAGCCAGCCCATAGAGTGGAAGAGACTCCATCAGCAAATGTGCGTACTCTGGGTCGCGCACACTTTGCCATAGAGTTGTCAGTTCACGCCACATCAGGTTTAAGCGTGAGCACGCAAGAACGCCTTCACAGCCTCAGCCGTGGCTTCTAGGGGGTATGTCTGCAACGGCTTCGACTTCAGCACTTCAAGTGATGGATGAGTCGGTTCGCTGCCCGTAGCGGCCTGCACGACTTCGGGGAACTTCGCCGGACTGGCGGTGCTGAGCACGACACTCACACGATCTTTAGCCATGTCGGTAAAGGCGCAGGCAGTATGCGGATCAATCACATACTGCCAGTCCTGCCACATTTGGGCGATGACCTTTGGGATCGTTTCATCATCCATGCGTGAGCTGCGGAAACTTGATGAAGTGCGCGGCAGTGTGACGCGATCACCTGACTTCATCCGCACCATCGTTTCACGCACGCGGTTTTGATCGCCGCCCAGCATGTAATACAGATAGCGCTCGAAGTTTGAGGCTGCCTGAATGTCCATGCTCGGCGCGTGGCTAGGCTTCACATCGCCTTGCTTATAATCTCCCGTGGAAAAAAAGCGGTGCAGGATGTCATTCTGATTCGTCGCCACGCGGAAGCCACCACAGGGAAGGCCCATCTGCTGACATAACCAGCCCGCCATCACATTGCCAAAGTTCCCCGTCGGCACCACGAACTCCACCGTGGCGCGCGCTTCTTCCGGCAGCTTCAGCCAGGCCCAGATATAATACACGCACTGCGCCAGCACGCGGGCGATGTTGATGCTATTCACCGCTGAGAGATTCACCGCGCTCACGAAGGCCTGATCACCGAAGCACTCCTTCACCACGCGCTGTGCGTCATCGAATGTTCCCGGCACCGGCATGGCAAAGACGTTGGCTGCGCCTGTGCAGGCCATCTGCCGCTCCTGAAGTGGGGCCACGCGCCCATTCGGATAGAGGATGAAAATTTGAATCCCTTCCTGTCCCATGCATCCATGGATTGCCGCACTGCCAGTATCGCCAGAGGTTGCGCCGAGCACAGCCAGCTTCTTGCTCTTCAGCTTCACCTGCCGCTTGTACAGCAGCCCGAGCAGTTGCAGCGCGAAGTCTTTGAAGGCCAGAGTCGGCCCGTGCCACAGCTCAAGTACATAAGTCTTATCGGTGATCTTCTTTAAAGGAGCCACGTCCGGCGAATCAAAGCGTGAGTAGGCCTGCGTCGTCAGGGAGTGCCATTCTTCCTTCGGGATCTCTTCCGCAAACATGCTCAGAAACTCCGCCGCCAACTGCGGATAGGAAAGCGCTGCCCAGCCTGCCAACTTGTCCGCGATGGATGGCAGTTTCTCAGGCAAAAAAAGCCCGCCATCTGTGGCTAGACCGACTTCGACGGCTTCAGAGAAAGTATGCGGGCGAGTTTGACCGCGTGTGGAGATATACAACATGGGTGGGGCTGCGAGTCTGCCCAGACTCCGCCGTAACTCAAGCCCAGAGAAGTCTCCCAGATTGACAACCCAACAGCCAGCGACAGAATGGAAATCAGCAGGCCCCTGCGGGTGTAGTTCAATGGTAGAACACGTGCTTCCCAAGCATGATACGTCAGTTCGATTCTGATCACCCGCTCCCGTTTATATCTCTGGATCTGACAAGATTCAGGCGAGCCCAATTAAGGTTGTAACAATCGGTTTGGAAAACAGTAGAGGATTAGAGTTGCTAGATCTATCCAGTTTATTGTTCTCTAACTCTCCCAATCACTTTGATGATGTCACCTTCATGCTCAGCCTCTCTCGCTTTCGCCCGCCTGTGTTGCGCTGGGGTATTCTTCTTGTTTTTCGCGGGTGTATTGAGTGCTCAGACGACCGCTACAGCAGACCTAGCCCGCCAGCAGTCCCTGGCCCAAGGCGGCTGGGGTAGTAATCTGGACACGGATGGTGAGCAGAAAGACAGCTCTGTGCTCGCAGCGCCAAAGATGGACGGCGATGAAGAGTATGGTGAGCAGCGCATCCTACTGCGTCGTGCCAACTGGGCACCGTGGAGTATTGAGATGGATGTCGAGGCTTTCTACACCGACAATGTCGCGCTGGCGAATCAGGGGGCGGAACCAGACACCTATCTTCGCTCAGGTATGCGAGCCGGTTACTCGAACCGAGTTGTCGGTAATCTATTCTTCAATGCGGGCCTAGATTACCACACAGTGAGGCACAGTGAGTTTACCGCCTTCGATTTTGATCTGGTGCGCATGGATCTAGGTTTCATGTACATGCTGCCAAAGCTACGCGATACCTTCATCGTCACGCGCTATAGCTACTACCGACTCATGGAAGCAGGCGTCGGCACGCCACTCTTTGAAGATCATGTGGCCAGCCTGGGCCTGCAAAAAGTCTGGAAAGTGTCGCGTGGACAGCAGATCTTCGCGGGTCTTTATGCTGACTGGAGCACCGTGCCGCAACCTTGGGCAGCGGGCCGTCACGAGTACAGTTTTTTCACTGGCTGGAAGCTGCGCCTGACTGAGGCGATCAATGTGCAACTCAGCTATCGCGGAGCCTACTACCACTACCGCACTGGCCAGCGCACCGACTGGAATCATGTGGCAGTAGCTGCGGCCAACTATGATGTGAAAGACTGGCTGCGACTCAGTCTGACGGGGAGCTACTCAGCGAATCGTTCTTCCGGCCCTGCTTTTGATTATCAAAACCTCATCGTCGGTGCAGGCATCACCGCACACTGGGAGTTCTAATGTCATGATTACTCGACTCACTCTTTTACTTCTCCTGGGTGGCATGGGCCATGCGGCGACGGTGGAGGCTGTCAAAGGCGGTTCCTCGGCACGCACGTCTCAGTCACTGCCAGCAGGCTCGGCATTTACCACCAAGAAGTCCAGCCAGAGCCAACTTCGACTCGACAAAGGCTTTGTCCGTCTCGGTTCAAATTCGCAGGTGCAGCTCGGTAAGAACGATCAAGTCCAACTCAAAGAAGGCGTCATGATGGTGGGTAGTGATGGAGCCAAAAAGCGTGAAAGCGTCAAGGTCACGGCTCCAGGCTACAGCTTTAATGTTCAAGGCACGGCACTCATCGCCTATTACCCTGGCAGCTACATCAAGATTACCGTGCTGGAGGGTAGTATTCGAGTGGCACTGCAATCCATGTTAGGCGAATTTGAGACCCTCAAAGCTGGACAGATGCTGGTGATCAATCCGTCAGAAAAACGTCTGCCTGATCCCGTGGAAGTGGACTTGAATCGACTGGTCACTACTTCTCAGCTCACTGCAGGCGCACTCGGACCACCGCCCACAGACCCTTTTATTCAATCGAGTATCAGCGAGCAGAATAGCGAATCAAACAGCGGCCTCATCACCCGCACTCCCTTTGCTCTGCGGGGTGCATCACCCGAAGTGACGGTCTTCCAGCTCGTCAATGATCTGGATGATCCCAATGCCACTGTTGCCGAAAAAGACTACTCCCCCAGTGATGCCAATGAGTTTACCACCCTGGCAAATAAGGAGTTCACTCGGTCAGGCTCAAAGACCCACACGCTGAATGTGCAAATGCGCAGCGGGGGGGATAATTTCGACATCCTTCCCTCCCTCAGCGGCCTGATTACTGTCGTCAAAGAAGTGTTCGGCAGCGCACCCAACAAACTCGTCTTCAAAGCTGATGACACTCTGCTGGTGATGCCCGGCACCAATATCAGCACGCCGAAAAACACTGCCCTAGAGTTCAATGCGCGTGCTCTAGACATGAAGAGCGCAACACTGCGCGCGGGTGATGGCACTGCTTCTTCAGAAGGCCTGACTTTGATCGCCACAGGCCGGGACACCAGCCGCACTTATGATCTGGGAGTCGAGGGCAGCACTCTAGAGGCAGGCACCTTGCATGTGCAGGGTGCTCGTGGCGGCGGCATCCAGCGCATCGGTATCGACTCCAGCATCGTGACCGCGCCACGGGGGATCACCATCGGACTCAACACCGTGCCCAGCACGATCACCATCCGCAATTCATCCCAACTGCTCGCACTTGCTGGCAGCATCCAATTAGACTCTGGCGGGCGTGCGATCAGTGTGGATAATTCCATCCTCCGAGCCAATTCGCAGACAGGTAAAATCGTGCTCGATGCCCAGGAGAACGGCGATGCACTGACACTCCGCAATGCCACCTTAAATGCCGACGTCATCAAAGCACGCGGCCACAGCGCTAGCGGGGATGCCGTGATTGTGGATGGCGGTTCGTTCCTAGCGCGAACCGTACTTAAATTCTATGCCACAGGTGCCTCGATCCTGCGCTTCCGAGGCAATGTGGTCATCGACAGCCCTCTCTCCATCTTCTCTGCCCGCACCGTGCAGGTGGACCTCGGCAGCAGCGTGACATCAACCGGCGTGGTGAATGTCTTTGTGAATCCCGGCCAGGACAATTTTAATAAGGCAGGCTTCGGCAGCCTCACCACACGCACGAACGAAATCCCCGCCGGAGTTGCGCCGTCCGTTCTGCCCTTTGATTCGCTGACCAAACCAGCCTTTTAAAGGCAGCTACTTCTGTGGCAGCTTCAACTAGCGCTGCGCTTCATTGAGCGGAAAG
>JBEBGU010000503.1:0-4132 GCA_040081325.1 Prosthecobacter sp. | reverse complement strand
CCCTCACTTTGTAGCAAATTTTAAGATCAAAGACATTCATGTGGTGGAACTCACACGAAAAGGCGGCAAGGCGGTGCTGACTTTCAACGACTCGTACACCAGCTTCGAGGCAATTGATTTCAACAAGATTAGAATCACTGGCAGCCGCCTCTAGATTCTGTCCATTGCGTTCCTCCCATGCCTCAGCCTGCCCGCCGCCTCGAAGTTTTCACTGAGTCCGTCATTCGCGAAATGACGCGCCTTTCGAACCGTCACGGTTCGATCAATCTGGCCCAGGGATTTCCTGATTTTGATCCGCCCTTGGCGCTGATCGATGCTCTTGCTGTCGCCATTCGTGGACCGTTTCATCAATACGCAGTGACCTGGGGTGCGCCGCGTTTCCGGCAAGCTCTGGCCAAGAAGCATCAGCACTTCAGCGGGCTGGCGATTGATCCTGATCGGCATCTGGTGGTCACCTGCGGTAGCACTGAGGCGATGATGGTTTCGATGATGACGGCCTGTGATCCTGGGGACAAAGTGATCGTCTTCTCCCCCTTCTACGAGAACTACGCGGCGGATGCGATTTTGACAGGCGCTATTCCCGTTCATGTGCCGCTGCACGCACCTGACTTCAGCTTTGATCGCGATGAACTGCGCCGCGCTTTTGCGGCTGGAGCCAAGGCAATCGTGATCTGCAATCCGGCGAATCCGAGTGGTAAAGTTTTCACGCGCGAAGAGCTACTTTTCATCGCCGGACTGGCGGAGGAGTTTGATGCCTTCGTGCTGATGGATGAGGTGTATGAGCACATCGTCTATGCGCCGCATCAGCACACCTACTTCGCCACGCTGCCGGGCATGTGGGAGCGCACGCTGAGCTGCGGCTCGCTTTCAAAAACGTATTCGATCACGGGCTGGCGGCTCGGGCATGGGATCGCGCCAGAGCATTTGATTTCAAGAGCGCGCAAGGTGCATGATTTTCTCACCGTCGGAGCCGCCGCGCCTTTGCAGGAGGCTGCGGTCACCGCGCTGGAATTTCCCGACAGCTACTACACCGATCTCCAGCGTCTCTACGACAAGAAGAGGGATGTGTTTCTATATTACCTGCGCCAGACTGGCCTGCCATTCACCGAGCCACAGGGTGCCTATTACACGCTGCTGGACATCTCATCTCTCGGCTTCAAAACCGACACCGAAGCAGCCGAGTGGATGACCCGTGAAATCGGCATCACGGGCGTGCCCGGCAGTAGCTTTTTCCGCGAGCCCGAGCACCGCTACATCCGCTTTCATTTCGCCAAGAAAGAAGAGACACTGCACGCGGCAGGAGAGAAGCTGGTGGCGGGCCTGAAGCGCGGACGGTGAAGGGGAAAACACATCTCAGCGAAAAACATGTTTGCGGCATGGCTCCGCGCTCGTTTATAAGCGGCCATGCACGATCCTCGCATTGACCAACTCGCCACGCAGCTTGTCCGTTACTCCACCCAAGTGAAGAAGGGGGATTTTGTTTGGATCGATTGTTATGATGTGCCCGGCTATGTCGCCCAGGCTTTGATTCGTGCGGTGGTGGCCGCCAAAGCGCGACCTTTTGTGCAACTGCATGACACCACAGTGACTCGTGAACTGATGCTGCATGGGGATGAAGAGCAGTACGGCCTCATGGGCGAATATCAGCTCGAGCTGATGAAGAAGATGGACTGCTACCTGGCCATTCGCGGCAGCAACAACATCACCGAAAACAGTGACGTTCCCGCTGAGAAAATGAAGATGGTCATGGCGAAACTGCGCCCGTTGCAAAACGAGCGCGTGAACAACACGCGCTGGTGCGTGCTGCGCTGGCCCACCTCGGCGATGGCGCAACAGGCGGGCATGAGCACGCAGGCGTTTGAGGATTTCTATTTCAAGGTCTGCCTGCTCGATTACGCGGCGCTCATCCCCGCGATGAATGTGCTCAAGAAGCTGATGGATAAGGCGAAAGACGTTCACATCAAAGGCCCCGGTACGGATCTGCGCTTCAGCCTCAAAGGCCTGAAAGCCGTCGTCTGTGGCGGGCGGCACAACATCCCCGATGGCGAAGTCTTCAGCGCGCCAGTGAAGGACAGCGTGGAAGGTGTCATTAGCTACAATGCGCCGACCATTTACCAGGGTATAGCCTTCGACTCGGTGAAGCTGGAATTTTCCAAAGGTAAGATCGTGAAGGCCACGGCCAACAACACAGAAGCGATCAATAAGATTTTCGACAGTGACGAGGGTGCGCGCTTCATCGGCGAGTTCGCCATCGGCTTTAATCGTGAAATCAAGGAGCCGATGCGCGACATTCTCTTTGATGAAAAGATCGGGGGCAGCTTCCACTTCACGCCGGGGCAGGCTTATGAAGGCGTGGCGGACAACGGCAATCGTAGCCAGGTCCATTGGGATCTCGTCAATATCCAACGCCCTGACTATGGCGGTGGGGAGATCTGGTTCGATGGCGTGCTGATCCGCAAGGATGGCAAATTTCTGCTGCCTGAACTCAAGCCGCTGAACTAAACCCACATGTTGAATGGGATTTTAAAACCTTGGCATCAGCGCATCGCTTCCGTCGCGCTCGTTGGCCTGTTCCCATCACTTGCTATGGCTGACAATCTCCGCATCGGCATCATCGGTCTGGATTCCTCACACTCCGAGCAGTTCACGCTACGGCTGAATGACCCGGCCAATCCCAATCATATCCCAGGAGCGCGCGTGGTGGCGGCTTTTGCTGGCGGCAGTCCCGATCTACCGGAAAGCGCCACTCGGGTGGCAGGCTTCACGGCGATTCTGCGGGATAAATATGGGGTGAAGATTATGGCCTCCATCCCAGAGGTCTGCACCGCCGTTGATGCAGTCATGATCTTGAGCGTGGATGGCCGCCCCCATTTGGATCAAGCGAAGGACGTCATCGCTTCCGGCAAGCCATTCTTTCTCGACAAACCGGTCGCGGCCAGCCTGAAGGACGCGGTAGAAATTTTCAAACTCGCGGAAGGGGCAAAAGTGCCCTTTTTCAGCTCCTCCGCCACACGCTGGTGGCCGGGTGTTGTCGAAGTAACGACCTCAGACAAACTCCCTGCCCGCTCGGCCCTTGTCTATGGTCCTGCCCCCGAGCTACCCTTTCATCCCGACCTATTCTTTTATGGCATTCATTCCGTCGAGGCACTCTTCACCGTCATGGGGTCCGGCTGCCAAAGCGTCGAGCGCACATCCGTTCCTGACACCTCGGTGGTGACTGGCATCTGGGAGGGCGGTCGCCTGGGCACCGTCCATGCCCTGCACACGCTGCCGATGGGTTCCACCGATTATAAGCTGATCCGCTTTGGTCAGGAGGCGATCACCGAGCAAAAGAACCAAGGCGACTACACCCCACTGCTGCGTGAAATCGTGAAGTTCTTCCAGACCAAACAGGCTCCGGTCACAGCCAAGCAGACGCTGGAGATCTACGCTTTCATGGAAGCAGCACAGGAGAGTAAAAAGCAGTCGGGGAAGCTGATCCTACTGCGTGATGTGCTTTCAAAGGCTGGTGCGCCAGAGGCTTGGCTGCCAGTCGTGACACCGACAGCACCCAAAGAGGTGAAGAGCGAGAAGGCGAAGAAGTTAGACAAATAATTGAGACAAAAGTTTGACAAAGATGGCTAACCACCGTTGTTCTGTCTCAGTTAGGAATTGGTTTTGTATAACTTTAACGTCCCCATCGCCATGACTCAGATTGAAACCGTGATTGATAGCCAAGTGGAAGAAGACACCCGCCTGATGCAGCGCATCGCGGAGAGAGATTCGGCCGCTTACCAGACTTTTTACAAGAAGTACTCGGGGCTGATCTTTGCCTCCATCTCCAATGTCTTGAATGACCACCACGACACGGAGGATGTGATGCAGGAGGTGCTCGTGCAACTCTGGAACAAGGCCCACCTCTATGAGCCGCGTAAAGGCAAGCCACTCACTTGGCTGACCACCATGGCCCGCAATCGCGCCATCGACCGCATCCGCTCCAAGCAGCGCCGGTCCCGCCTCAACGGTGACTTTGAAGTGGAGAACAAAAACGTGCAGCCTGAGTTCGATGAATCAGCCCACGACATTCTTGAAAGCAAAGAGCGGGACGGGATCGTCATGCGTGCTGTTGAGAAGCTCAATCCCGATCAAAGGG
>JBEBGU010000502.1:0-4136 GCA_040081325.1 Prosthecobacter sp. | reverse complement strand
GCCCCGAGCCAAGCCCCGGCGACCCAAACTGGGAAGAGCACCATCGTCGTCCACAGTCCATCGACAGCGGTACTTGAATTTACTCGCTGAGAATACTGCCAGGCAATCGCGATGATGCCGAGAGCTAGATAACTTCCAGCAATCGCTAAGTATGCAGCCTTGCTGGCGCGTCCTTTGAAGATCAGCAGCAAGACAGGCCACGCGGCATAGTAGATCACCTCACAGCTCAGGCTCCAGGAGGTCGAAAAGGAAGGGAACGTGGAGGTGAAGATCTGTAGGCTTAGCAAGCTGGCAAAGAATTGCGGCCAGGGGTGCGGAGCGCCCAGCTCGCTCCAGTCTTCATGCAGTTCCCAGGCTACCACTGCCAGAACTAAGCCGAGAAGAAACAGCGGGTAAATGCGTGTCACTCGGGCCAACACATAACTACGCCAACGAAAAGCGCCCGACTCAATACTGCGCGCGATGGATTGATGAATGCACATGCCAGAGATGATGAAAAAACTCCAGACGCCAAAAGCACCATCACCAAAAATAGCGCGCGCAAGATGCCAAATGTCGGGGTTCTTTTTCAGATCCCAGCCGTAAGCATCTACCACGCTCAAATCGAAGGCGTGGGTGAACAAGACCAACAGCGCCGCAAGTCCGCGCATGACGTCGATGAGTAACACCGTGTCTTCAGGAAAGCGCTCTGTGCGGGCGAGTGGAGCGTTGGAATTCATAAGCGAGAGAGAAAGGATTTCTGAAAGCGTGGCACCAACGCGCGGATTAACTCATGCGCTAGCTTGATCGTCTGAGTTGAGTCACGCTTGCGCTGGCCCGTTTCCTTTGGCTCTAGATTGTCCGTGACCCAGAGCATGACACTCGGGTAGGCCCAGCGGT
The DNA here is from genome assembly GCA_040081325.1 of Prosthecobacter sp. Lineage (GTDB taxonomy): Bacteria > Verrucomicrobiota > Verrucomicrobiia > Verrucomicrobiales > Verrucomicrobiaceae > Prosthecobacter. The sequence goes on along the minus strand of JBEBGU010000502.1, from coordinate 3,257 downwards.
GGTTCACGTTGCGAGTGATGTTATCCCAACTGCTCAGCCACACTCGTGTGGCGTTGCTTGGTGTCGTGACATCCGTACCGACAAACCAATAGATGTAGTGGGCGCGCAGCATCGTCTTGGTGCCGTTGTTGTGAGTGATCTGTCTTTCGATGAGGAGGTCTTTGACATTCAAAGTCTGACCCGGTGTGATCTCTACAGGTAGAATGTGAGACTCCAGCAGCGTCCAGCCTTGGCCGTCCAAACAAACCTCTGGGCGGTGAATACTCCGCCGCTCAGCACCAGCGAGCACCAGAGTCACACTTGCCAAGTCACGGTCTTCCAGCTTGCCAGGTGAACGATAGCGCATCTTCACAATCTCGGTGTCAGCAGGCAGCAGTTCCTTTTCAACTTTGTCAGCCGCCACCGAATCACCAAGGAAGCGCCCCACGCCTGCGGGTAACTCCATGATCACCCCTGCCGCATCTCCAGCGCGCATCTCGGGAGAGAAGCGGCAGGCAGCGAGTGTGAGAATAACCAATACAAAAGAAAGCACTGAGGGCGCCATCAAAAGTCGTCGCGATCCACTTGCTACAGCTTGTTCGATCTTCGGCGTCTTCCCCATCATCCGTGACACAGCCTGGAGTCCCGCCAAGGCCACCAAGTAAACCGCGATGCCCGAAAGGAAGTGAAAGGTGGACACTTCACGATCCTGATCCCCAACGGCGAACTCCTGCCCGAACAACATAGAAGCAGCAATGAGGATGAATAGTCGCGCCATGTTCGCCAGCACTGCCAGTGGTATTCCGCAGAGAAAAAGAAACAAGCGCCGCAGCACCGTGCCCTGACGGAAATAGCCAAACAGCGCTGCCACCATCAGCAGCGCAAAGAGTGAGCGCATGCCGCTGCATGGGCCGTCCACCTTCAGGCTGAAAAGCGCACCGAGTGCCTTGTCTGCTGTGGGTGCTGAGATCAAAGCTGTCCCCTCGCGCAGTGTCTCCAGACCGACCGTGTTCATGACCCACGACACGCTTTCCACCATCAGCACACGCAGACGGAATGAGACAGATTCCTCCAGAAACACCAGCGGCCACATGAAGGCCAGCATCAGCCACGCAAAAAAAAGCGCTCTGGCATAGGCCCATCCCAAACTCCAAATCACGGCACCAGCAATGAAGAGCTGAATCGCAAATGCGCCGAGATAATAATTGTTAGCCTTGTAACCCGCGTAGTAGCTCAGCAGTGCAAAGATCACTGCCACTAGACCCATCTTACTGCCGTTCATTGGCAAGGCTGCAAGCGCTTCCCGCTGCCGCCACACCAGCCAGCAGGCGATGAACGGAGCCAAGAAGCCATGCTGCCACGTCGGGTCTTTCCATCTCATCAGCAGTTCTTCCATCAACGTGCGACGGAAGTCCCCGTAACCTGCCGCATACGGCTGCACGACCATCAGTAACCCCAGACAGATTGCCAGGAGACCGAGCACAATCCAGATAGCTCTCATTGAAGTCGAGCCTTCCGATTCTTCGCGATGAATCACGCCTTCCATCATGTAGCTAATCTTTAGCTGCGGACACACACCGTGTCAGATTCAACCTTCTCTGAGCTGAGGCCATAGTCAGCCAATCTCTGACAGATCGCCGCGCCCTGGTCAGGCAGGAGCGCGTGTTCAAAGACCACCATATCGGGCCTCAAGCGATCCAGGTCACAGGGCAAAAGAATCTGATTTTCGTAACCCTCCACATCTACAAACAGGGCATTCACACGGTCCCAGCCAGCTTCATCAGCAATCTCTTCGATCGTGCGGCACGGCACAAGCATCTCTCGGACATGCTTGTGCATCTTTGGGTCTGGAAGGCCCTTCACCATGTTTTCTCGTGAAAAACTCGTCATGGTGGACAGCGTCCTACCGACATCCTCGTCAGGCCATCCTGTGGCATCAAAACCGAACAGCGTGAGTTCAGGAACATCATAAGAACAGCCCAAATTCATTGGCACGACCTGCGGATAGTTTCGGTAGTTGTGCTTGAGCACCGGAAAGATTTGAGGGTTTGGCTCGACCACGCGTGACGACCAACCAGGACGAATTAAATATTGCCGATATGGATCATGCGTGATGCCATCATGCGCGCCGATTTGAATGGCACGCCATGACTGCACTCCGCTCAAGTGACGGTCCAGGATACGATGCAAAGGCCACGAGTAGCCAAGAGAACGAGCCAGCGGTTTCAGGCGATCCAGCAGTGCAGGACGCTGGCGAAAAAAGCGGCGTATGAGGCGGAGAGACATCGGCGATTTCAGCTTTGGGTCGGACCTTCAGTTCACTTGCAGCAAGGCATCAATCTCAGCACGCATCTGCTGAGCAATCGACTGAAAAGTCAGATGCTGTGTGAGCGCCGACTGACCTTGCTGAGAGATTTTATCGAGCATCATATTGTCCATTTGCAGAATGGACTCCACTTGAGCCACCAAGTCCGTTTGATAGTCCAAATAAAAGCATTCCTCCGCGTGACGCAGCGGGTGACGCTGAAGCAGTGTGCGGTGGTCCAGGAGTGGGATCGCGCCCTGAGAAAGGCACTCGTAATGACGCAGACAATCCCACCCGATACCCGATGGCGAGAAGCAGCAGCGGGACTCGGCCAGTGTCTCCAGATAGTCCTCAAAACTCAGTTTATCTGTGGGAGCACATACCCGCCATCCGCGCTGCTCGAGTTGTGCCAGAACATCTCGCAGCACTTTGCGCGCAGGCACATGTGATTCTGTGCCTGAATAAAAAACATCCCAGCGGCGCGCAGACATAGGCCGTGCTGCACGAATCATGGCTCCGCGAATGCCCAGCGGAAACGGCCTGAGCTTTGCGATCATCTTCCCACCCTCAGCAGTGGCAGACATGGCTCCAGGGCAGGCTCCATTGGGCAAGACGGATTCAAGAGAGTGCCAGAGATTTTGCGCCAGTTCCCTTTTGAAATAGAGCTCACATCGCTGAAAAAGCCGACGATCTCGCGGATGGATCGTCATGCGATCCGTCGCATCCACGATCACGAGCTTCACTCGCGAGCCTCTAGCCGCAAAGAGAATCAGCCACTCAAAAAAACAGCCCAGGATTGTGCGGGCACATTTGATATGTGGACCGCAGCCGAGTGTATTCGTCGTGCTCAGACAGCGGGCCACGACGACATCGTATGGCTGTGTCGCAGCTAGATGAAGTGCTCGAATGGCTTGTTTAGCCAAGTGAATCAGGCGGTCTATTGGCGAGCCATTTTTCTTCTGATACGAGCGCA
>JBEBGU010000501.1:0-4150 GCA_040081325.1 Prosthecobacter sp. | reverse complement strand
CTGCGACGCTTACCTTCGCGAGCAATGACAGCGACGAAGCCAGCTTTGAAGTCCAGCTCACGGGCGAAGGCCTGATCCAGCCGGAGATCGAGGTGGACACCTCTGTCGCCGCCAATGTCCAAAGCCACGAAACCACCTATGACTTCGGCACTGGCTCCGTCGGCGCTGGCATCGCCCGCACCTTCACGATTCGCAACACAGGCAACGCCGCACTCAGCAGCCTGAATGTCACGGTCGATGGAGCGAACAGCAGCGACTTCGTCGTCACCACACAGCCAGCAGCCAGCATCGCCGACGGCAGCAGCGGCACCTTTGTCGTCACCTTCACACCCTCCGCAGGTGGAACTCGTAGTGCCCGACTCCAGATCGCCAACAATGATTCCGACGAGAACCCTTTTAACATCAACCTCAGCGGCACTGGCATCGCTGCACCCGAAATCGAGGTGGCTGATGGCGCTACCAATCTGGTCAGCGGCAATCTGCCTTTCATCAACTTTGGCAATGTGAACACCGGCACGACGCTGACCAAGACCATTACGATTCGCAATGTTGGAAACACCCTTCTGCATAGCATCAGCGTCACCTTTTTCGGCACCGGATCTCCGACTTTTCAAACCAGCACAGTGGTCGTGAGCATCCCCGCAGGGCAGCAGACGACCTTCGACCTCAGCTTCTCCCCGTCTGTCGTTGGCGCCTACTCGACCACGATGCGCATCGCCAGCAATGACAGCGATGAAAACCCGTTTTCCACCGTGGTCCTCGGCACTGGCACGGTGGTCTCAAACTCGGAGATCGTTGTCGAATCACCTGCTGGCAGCAGCTTGACCGATGCAGCATCAACCCTCGATTTCAGCACCGTTAATACGGGTGCGACAGGCACAAAGACCGTCGTCATCCGCAACACAGGCACCGCAAATCTCACGAGCCTGGCTCTGTCATTCGTCGGCACGAACGCCGCCGAATTTACGGCCTCCGCACTCAGCACGACCACGCTGACGACCACCGCTCCCTCCGACTCAACCGGCTTCACTCTGACATTCACTCCCACCGGAAGCGGCACACGCACAGCCACCATGCGCATCGCCAGCAATGATGGCGATGAAAACCCCTTCGACATCACTCTCACCGGCACGGGCCATGTGCCTGCGGGGCCGGTCTTCACTGTACAGCCTCAGAGCCAACTCGTGCTGCTCGGTCAGTCGGCGAATTTCACGCCGACAGTCACGGGTGATCCGGTCATCACCTACAAATGGAAGAAAGGCACCGCATTCATCACGAATGCCACCGCCAGCAGCTACGGCATCGCCATCACCAAAGCGGCAGATGCAGGTGCCTACAGTGTCATCGCGGACAATCCCGTCGGCGCGGAGGTGCCTTCATCACCGGCTTACCTCGGACTCGTTACGCTCAGTCAGGGCACGCAGATCTTGAAGGCAGGCACGACTCTGAGTCTCAAGTGTACTGTCGCTGCACCGACAGCGCCCGGAGTGACGCTGAGCTACTCCTGGCGTCGCAGTGGCGATCCTTTGAGCAACGAAACGCAGGCGGATGGATCAGTCGTCACTGGTGCGGACAAAGCCGCGCTGAGCATCACCAAGCTCACCACCGCAGACGCAGGCAATTACACCTGCCTCGTCACGCTGAACACCCCCGGCAACGATCCCAGCACGGCCAATGGCGACACCGTCGTCCGTGTCGTCGATGCTGTGCCGGATGTGGATGATCTGCCGCCGGATAGCGTCTCCGTCAGTGAGCCCATCGACATGACGATCACCGCCACGAACTTCCCCACCATCTTCTCCGCCACCGGCCTGCCTGCGGGCATGACGTTCGACACGAAGACCGGCCTCCTCAAAGGCAAACCCACCACGCCGAGCAAGCGCAACGCTGGAAACACCGCCTACATCCCGAGCAAAATCAGCTTCAAGGCAACCAACCCCTCCGGCACCAGCGTGGCCGAGGACTTCTACCTCACCATCGAGCCGCTCGTGCCCGGCGTTGTCGGCACTTTCAACGGCATCGTCGAGCGCTCCAATCACTCGAACTTCGGCATGGGCGGCCATGTGAAGATCACCGTCGCCAGCACCGGCGTCGTCTCCGGGGACGTCACCCTGGCCGGGCAAAAACACACCATCGTCGGCTCGATCAATGTCTCTCTCGGCAACAACCCCACCTTTGATCTCATCGTTAAACGCGCCCCTGCCACCCTCGGCGATCTCAGACTCACCGGCGGCATCTCCCCGCCCGATAATCTCCTCCAGGGTGACATCAGCGATCCGCGCTTTGAGATGCTGACAGGCACGCAGGATCTCGGAGATCGCAACGAACCCGGCCTCATCAATGGCACCATGGAGGAGGCGCGCTTCAACCACCCCAGCGGCCTCGCGCTTCTCGCCAATGGCTCCGGTTACATCTCCGACAGCGGCGATCACGTCATCCGCTTTGTTGATGGCGATGGAGGCACCGTCTCCACCTTTGCAGGCAATATCAATTCAGGCTCGAACAACGGCACCGGCACAGCCGCCAGTTTCGCCGGGCCTGAAGGTCTGGCGCTCGACATCGCGGGCAATCTCTTCGTCGCCGACACCCTCAACTCGACCATCCGCAAAATCACCCCGGCGGGAGTCGTCACCACCTTTGCAGGCACCGCAGGCCAAGTCGGCAACGTGAACGGCACCGGAGCCGCCGCACGCTTCGACCGGCCCTGCGCACTCTGCTTTGATTCCACGGGCAATCTTTATGTCGCCGACCGTGGCAATCACACGATTCGCAAAATCACCCAGTCAGGTGTGGTCACCACACTCGCAGGCAAAGCAGGCCAGTCCGGGCACAAGGACGGCAGCGGAACCAGTGCGCTCTTCGACACCCCACGCGGCATCGTTTATGAGCCCGTGCTCAAGGCACTCTTCGTCACCGACTCGGCAAACGTCGTCATCCGCAAAATCACCCTCACCGGAGCCACCACGACCTATGCCGGATCACCCGGCGCGGGCGGTATCGCCGATGGTCTCTTTGCCAATGCGCGTTTCATTGATCCGCGCGGCATCACCACGCTAGGAGACGGCACGCTTATCGTGACCGACACCCTGCTCGTGCAGCTCAACCCCAACGGCACACTCGGCACCGTCAGTGATTTCCTGGACACCGTCGGCAAGCTCGATCACCCCGTGGCCGTGGCCTACAACCCAGCGGATGAAAGCCTCATCACCGTGGATGACGTCTTCCACGGAGCCATCAGCTATGAGCCCAGCGGCGTGAATCACGAGGCCCACTTCGCTGCCCAACGCAACCCATGGACGACCACCAACTTCGTCCCTCCCGCCGAACAAGGTCTCTACAACGCCGCCCTCGAAACCACCGCCCTACCCATGGACGGCAGCTTCCCGCAGGGCGATGGCTACGCGCAAGTCGCCATCAGTAAAAGCGGCGTCGCTACATGGACGGGCAAAGCAGCGGACGGCACCAGCTTCACCTTCAGCACCTTCATCGCCGGTGATCGCAGCATCCCGCTGCATGCCATGATGTACAAGAACACCGGCAGTCTCCAGGGCGAGTGCTTCCTCAACGCCACCACGCTGGATCTCGTCAGCGACGTCGGTCCCGCGTTTGACTGGTATAAAATCCCCCAGCCTCTCGCCAGCACGGACCGGAGTTACAAAGGCGGGTTCCTTGTTCATCCCCTGGAACTCTCCGGCGGCAAATACACGCCTAACAACATTTACAGCTTCCTTGGCCTGACTGGCGCGCCCGCCAATCTGACGATGGACCTTAGTGAAGCCGGACTCACTTCATTCACCGTTCCGTTCACCATCGCCACGCCTAACACCGTGACTGTTCCCGCCAACTCAAGCACGGCCACATTGAAGATCGACCCGAAGACTGGCATCTACACCGGCAGCTTCAAATCTGGCAGCCCGGCGGTGACTTCCAGCTTCACTGGCGTGATCATCGACTACGAAGCTGGCAATGCCAAACGCGGCTACGGCCACTTCCTCCTGCCCGCATCCACCGCTGCCACTGCACCTCTCACGTCAGGCCGCGTGCGACTGGAGAAGTGATTGTTTTTTAACCCCACTGCGCCAGCACCTGCGCGACGATGATGCGCAGGATTGAAGTAGGTTGGGAATGTTCGGCACGAAAAGACTTCGCT
>JBEBGU010000500.1:0-4151 GCA_040081325.1 Prosthecobacter sp. | reverse complement strand
CCCATGAGCTACCAGTGGAAGAAAAACAACAAAGCCATCAAAGGGGCCACTGGCAGCAGTTTCACGATTGTCGGAACCCCGGCCACCGCCATTGGTAACTACACCGTGCAGGTGACCAATTCCCTCGACACAAAGACCAGTGCTGTCGCCGAATTAAGCGTGATAGACACCGCCAGTAAAAACTTCGTGTTTGCCCCCAACGCCACCGCCACCCTGGGCGTCACCGCCAGCAGCCCAGGCATCTTGGATTACCAATGGAGGAGGAAGGATGGCTCTGACGTGATGGATGAATTCAATCACATCACCGGTGCCAAAACAAAGTCACTGGTCATCAAGATGCTCACGCCCGCCGATGCTGATGAATACACTTGTCGGGTGACACGCCCTGATGCCAGCCGGCTCAGTGGTGTCACCACGCTCTCCATTGTCACCTTGAAGCCTGAGGTGCTGCCCATCACAGCCATGACCACCGGTGTCGTCAGCGGCCAATACCGATTCCAAATCCCCGTGAACGCCACCCCGTCGAAGACGCCTGCAGGTTTCACCGTCACCGGCCTGCCCTCCACCCTCACCGTCAGCACCACCGGCCTCATCAGTGGCCGCCCCACATCTGCGCTAACCAACAAAGCCATCACCATCAAAGCCAGCAACAGCGCCGGCCCCAGCCCGGTGGTGAACACCACGCTGACCATCCTGCCACTCCCTGACACCGCACCCGGCACCTACATTGCCAGTGTGGACCGGCATCCAGTGGTCAATGACGGCCATGGCGCGCGGATCGACCTCACCCCCATGCCCACCGGCAGCTACACTGCCAAGCTTACGCTCAATGGCTTCACCAGCAGTAGCATCACCAGCAACCTCGTCGCCACTCTCGACAACACCGTTGTCGGAATCACCGGACGTGTGCTCTTCCCCCGCCCTGGCAGGTCCACGCTCGACTTCGCCTTCACGCTCGACCTGCCGCCCAACACACTTTCCGGCACGCTCACGGACACCGCCACAGGAGCATCAGCCAGCGTCGCCGGCTTCCGCAACAAATGGAGCGCCAAGAGCCCCAAAGCCACCGATTACAAGGGCTACTACACCTTCGGCATGGACATCCCTGCAAATAGCATCGGCGATCAAACCATACCTCAGGGCAATGGCTTCGGCAGCTTCACCGTGGCAGACGCTGGCACGCTCAACGTCTCTTTGCGCATGGCGGACGGTCTCAGCCTCAGCGCAGCCAGCTTCGTCGGGCCAGCAGGTCAGATCGTCATCTTCTCACCCATCAGTCCCAGCCTCGGCTCCCTGATCGGCACGCCCATCATCACACCTGACGCCGTCAACAACCGGCTGGCAGGTCTTCTGAGTTGGAGCAAAGGCAGCGCTCCCACCAAATCAACGGATCTCGCTTATCGAGCAGAATTCGGCCCCATCAATCTCGCCATCGCAGGCGGCAAATACACCGCACCGCTGGCCGGTCACGTCCTCATGGAACTGCCCAATGTGGACTCCAATGCCCGCCTCAGCTTTGCCGAAGGCGGCCTGCTCCCAGGCCAGTCACCGCCCGTCATTTTCAGCATCCGCAATCACAGCGCAGCCACCCAGACCCTCTCCATGCCCACATCTGGCGGCTTGCTAAATCCTGCCAAAGTCACCTTCAGCATGTCTGCCAGTCCTTTGGGCCAGTTCGGCGGCAGCATGACCATCGCACACCCACTGCCATCATGGGTGCGCACCGTGAAATACCAGGGCACCATCATCAATATGGGCACTGCGTATCAAGCCGCAGGCTACTATCTCATGCCACAACTGCCCCAGCCCGGCCAGACCTTGAGCACAGCCCCGCAGCTAAGCGGTCAGGTGCTGTTGGAGAAAACGCCCCCGTGAGCAGAACTCCTCACCATGAGCCCGCTCCAAATTACCCTGAAGCGTGAATAACATGCGGATCACTCGATGCTGATGCCGCTGCGGATGACGGCTTCTGCGGCATCCGCTGCCGTGATCGAGCGGGCGTGGATACGTAGCAGGACCTCCCCCAGCGAGACTTCAGTGCCCACCTTCACCATCTGGTCCACACCGACCGCGAAATCCACGGGGTCGGCGGCCTTAGCGCGACCCGCCCCGAGTTCGAGCACAGCCTGGCCGATGCTGCGTGCGTCCATGCGTGTGACGATGCCGCTGCGAGTGGCTTTGACTTCATGAATCACAGGCGTGTGGTAGATGCTGTCCATGCGCTCCAATGACTCGACATTGCCGCCCTGACTGGCGACCATCTGCTGAAACTTCCGCCAGGCATCACCCGAATGGAGCTTGGCTTTCAATTGCTCGCGTGAGGAGATGGACACGGTGGCGCAGAGGTCGAGCACGATGGCTTCGAGATCAGGCGGACCGTTGCCTTGCAGACAGCGGACAGCTTCAGCCACTTCGAGCGCATTGCCCGCAGCCTCGCCGGTAGGTTCATCCATCCGACTCAGACGCACACCGGAGCGCACGCCGAGCGCGCGCCCGGTCTGCACCATGCTCTGGGCCAGCTCATGTGCAGCGGCTTCCGTTTTCATGAAGGCTCCGCTGCCATACTTCACATCGAGCACGAGCCGGTCCAGTCCCTCCGCCAGCTTCTTGCTCAAGATGCTCGCCGTGATGAGCGGGATGCTGGGCACCGTGCCCGTGACATCACGCAGCGCATAAAGCTTTTTATCCGCCGGGCAGATGTCAGCCGTCTGGCCGATCATGGCGCAGCCGACGCGCTCGATGACGCGATAGATCTCCGCCTCACTGAGCTGCGTGCGGAAGCCGGGGATGGTCTCCAACTTGTCCAAAGTGCCGCCCGTGATCCCTAGACCACGGCCAGAAATCATCGGCACCCACAGGCCGTCGCAGGCCAGCAGCGGGGCGATGATCAGGCTCGTCTTGTCCCCAATGCCGCCCGTGCTGTGCTTATCCACTCGCATGGGCGATCCGGCCGGCCAGTGCAGGCTGGAGCCGCTGTGCAGCATGGCATGGGTGAGCGCGGCCGTTTCCTCCGTGCTCATGCCTTTGAAAAAGATCGCCATGGCCAGCGCACTCATCTGGTAGTCCGGCATCTCACCACCGGTGAAGGCAGTGATCAGTGCGTGGATCTCCTCAGAGGACAGTTCGCCGCCCTCGCGTTTACGTTCGATGAGGCTGGGGATGTGCATGGCAGAGGAAAGCGCGGAGGAGCAGAGAGGGAAGCACAAAAAAGACAGAATGAATGGCTTGCGTAGAGGACGGCGTGAGCCGTCCTACTCAGACACTGAATCTCACGTCACAATGAGACAGGAAAATCGCAGACACTTGCACCACCAGCAACTCAGCCAGAGAGAGGGCGTGCGAAAGAGGGCAAGGCTAGGGCTTCCTTCACGCATCAGGTGCATTACGGAGTGTCTAAAAACTGGAATCTTGCAATATGAATCACCTGACCCCTTTTACAACAATCGTGAGCTAAAGGAGCGGGGAGTTCCTGAACTGAGAAGTATCTGGATCAAGCTGCATCACGGAGCCGAAGTGAAAATCAAAGCTCAGTGATCTGACTGGAACCGCCCGGTGCGGAGCCGCATGCCGGGTGGTGTGGGAGGGGTGACAGGCGCAATCCTGTCACCTCCACCCGATTCGCCCCTGTTTCGCCGGCAGTCGTCCTCATGGAGTAATTGGAGTAGGGGATGGACTGAACTGGCTGTGAACGAGAGCCACCACAATCACAATCAGCGGAACAGCAACGAAGAAGCCTGAAATCCAGGCGGCTGTGAGGTGGTAGCCGGTTCTGGGAAAAGCTCTCGTCGCTGAGTAGCAACTACCAGCCAAGGCAATGTAGGCACAAAGCATGAATGGGAAGACGACCATCAGCCCCACAGGGGATGGCATGAGAAGTGTGCAAAGAAGGAGATACCCCGCGATACTGCCAAAGATGAAAAAGAACTCCATCTTCGGTGGATTCGGTATCATCCGGTTCATGCGACGGCATAGCATCCAGTATCCGAGTGGGAACACTACGAGCGTAACGAACAACATGATGTAATGGCTCAAACTCATCGGTAAGCGGAAAGGGGCGAACAATTCAGATCAGACTCAATTCTGTTCTGTTCGTCAAGAACGTTATGGGCCACGGATTTGTGGGTTTAGGACGACTTGGCTGTTTCATGAGT
>JBEBGU010000499.1:0-4153 GCA_040081325.1 Prosthecobacter sp. | reverse complement strand
AGCCGGTCAGCGCCAGATTGCCGATGCTCCCGTTTTCCCTGAAGCCGTGCCTGAAGCTCTCGCCGTCTTCGTCCGTGAGACTCTCGAAACTTCTCACCTTCGTGGAGTGACACCTCCCCCGACGGAGTTCGTGAATCGATTCGAAACCATCATGTCCGGCCCTGCCGCACCCGACTTCGCGACTCGTTTGCGTGGTTCCTCCGTGGCAGTGGAAGAGATGGAAAGCGTCGGCAGCGTGTCTGACTTCGATGACGATCGTGATAGCTCGCTCGATGACTCGGATGAAAACATCAGCCCGATCTCACGCCGACTGCACGCTCATGAGTTTGATCATCGCAAGAGCAGGAGTAGCTCTGCATGGCCCGTGTGGGCTGCTGCCGCCGTAGTTATCTTGGGTCTCATTGCATGGTGGATGATGTCTCCCGTCACAGCAGAGGTCGCCGAGCCAAAGATTGAAACGAAACAGCAAGCACCTGCCAAAATTGTCGCAGAGGCTCCGATCACACCCAAGCCCGTGACTACGCAGCTCGTGGTAGCGAAGACACCCGAGCCACCGAAAACCGTCGCTGCTAAAGCACCCGCACCTGCGACTCCAGCACCGGTCATCGGTAAACCCGCGCCTCTGCCCATGACGCCGCCAGCACCGATCGTCGTGCCAAACCCCGTCATCATTCGCAAGGCCTTACTCCCATCGGTGGAAGAGATCGCCAAATTTAAACAAGGTCAGGTCAAGCCACAGACGGAGCCTTTCCCTGTGCAAGTCACGCCGACTGCACCGCAGCAGATCGGCTCTGTGCCGACGATGAATATGGCGCAGCCGCTCGACCCAGCGCGCGCACAGGATCGTCGTTGAGTGGGCGTTTTAGCGCTCGATCCAGCGGTAGGCCTCACGCGAGTTCTTCCAGAAATACTTCTCGCAGGCCTCAGTGCCTTGGCTGCTGAAGTAATCACGCACCAACCCGAAGACCACGTCATACGAAGCCCCGCGATCACTCACCGGCCAGTTGCTGCCATAGATCAGCCGATCCGGTCCAAAGCACTCCCACAGATGATCCAGGATCGGCAGGTAATAGCCGACCTCTTTCGGTGCCTGGCCCTCCGCTCCCTTCACCTGCTCGACCAGTGCAGACACTTTCATCCACACGTTTTTCTGTTTCGAGATGATGCGGATGTTCTCCTTCCAGTTAGGCTTCAGCATTTTCGGATCACCGCTGCTACCCAGATGATTGATCACGATCCGCAGGTCCGGCACCGCCGCCGCTAGAGTAGCCGCAGGCAGCAGAGATTCAGGCGGGCCATTCAGATCCAGCTCCAGCCCATGCTCGGCGAGCAGTTTTGCTCCTGAGAGCACCTGATCTTTGATCGCCGTATCACTCACCGCAGCACCGCTCCAGCGCACACCTCTGAAGATCGGATTCCTGGCAAAGCGCTTTAAGTTATCCCTAAATCCAGCGTCCGCAGGCTCCAGATGACCGACAAAACCGATGATGCATTTCTCCTGCTCGGCCAGATCCAGAATCCACTGATTGTCCTCCACCCAGGCACTCGCCTCCACGATCACGGTTTCTTTGATGCCGTGAGGCTCAGCTTGCGCGCGCCAGTCTGCAGGCAAGACAGGTCGATACAGTTTCATTCCCTTGCCCGGCCACGGCACGCCCTGCGGGCGTGTCGGGTCATAGAAGTGCGTGTGCGTGTCGATGATGCGCGCCGCCACAGTCGCGGCCTGGCTTGTTGTGACGGCGGGGCACACGGCCAATGCGGCAGATGATTGGAGAAAGCGGCGGCGTTTCATGGCTGGGTTGATTTGGAGTGTAGGGATCAGCCACTTCCTTTCTCCTCTTTCAAAGAAAACCTGAGTCATGGCTGAAAGCATCCCCATCTGGCCTGTTTCTTGATTGCCAAAGCACCTACTGCTCCCCATCATGCGCGCCGAATGACCCAAGCCGACACACGACCCGAGAAAATTTGGCCAGGCACCGCTGTCTCCTCCGGCGTGGCTCATGCCGTCGTGCATGTTTTGAAGGACGACTTTGACGAGCCTGATGAAGACCCCATCCTCCCTGAGGACGTGGAATGCGATCTCGCCCGCTGGCACAAGGCTCTGGAAGTCACGCGCGTCGAGATCGAGGCCCTGCAAAAAGTCATGTCCGACGAGCAAGGAGGCTCCGAGGCTGACATCTTTGAAGCCCATCTACTCATCCTTCATGACAACTCCATCCTGAAGCAGGTGGAGAAAACCGTGCGTGAAAAACTCATCTGTGTCGATGCCGTCTATTACCGCCTCATGTGCAAGCACATGGACGCCCTGCGCGGCCTCGCCGACTCCTACCTGCGCGAGCGTTTTCTCGACATCAAAGACATCACCCACCGCGTCATGCGGCATCTGCGCGGTGAGATGCTCCAGCACCCCATGTTTGATGACCCGGTCATCATCATCGCGCATGACCTCACGCCCTCAGACACCGTGCAGCTTGACCGCAGCAAGGTGCTCGGCTTTGCCCTGGAAACCGGCAGCGCGAACTCCCACGCCGCCATCATCGCCCGCTCACTGGCCCTGCCAGCCGTCGTCCGTCTGCATAACATCTGTGACGAACTGCACTCCGGTGATCCTGTCCTGCTCGATGGTGATGAAGGCCTCCTCATCTTCAATCCCACCGCCGCCACGCTGGCCAAATACCGCAGCCGCGAGGAGCAGTCAGACGCGCGTGAAGACGCCCTCCAAGTCACCCGCCATCAGCCCTCCATCACCAATGATGGTTATGTCGTCAATGTCAGCGCCAACGCCGAATTCATCGAGGAGATGGCTGCCATACGCGACAGCGGGGCCGAGCACGTCGGCCTCTTCCGCACCGAGTTCCTGCATCTCGAAAACCCTGATGGCTCAGAGGACTGGCTAGCCGACTGCTACACCCAGGCCGTCAAAGCCATGTCACCCGGTGAGGTCATCTTCCGCACCCTCGACATCGGCGGAGATAAAGTGGACCCGAGCATGAACGCCGCCGCCGAGCCGAACCCCTTCCTCGGCTGGCGCGGCATCCGCGTCTCACTCGGCATGAAGGATCTCTTCCGCAAGCAGCTCCGAGCACTCCTGCGCGCCGCCGTACATGGCCGCACCGGCATCATGTTCCCCATGGTCTGTGGGGTGGAGGAGGTGCGCGCTGCCCGAGCCCTGTTGGACGAATGCGCCACCGAGTTGCGCCGTGAAGGCCATGCCGTGCCAGAAGAAATCAGCATCGGTGCCATGATCGAGATCCCCAGCGCTGCGCTTTCCGCCGACCTCATCGCCACCGAGGTGGATTTCCTCAGCCTCGGCACCAACGACCTCACCCAATACACCCTCGCCGTAGATCGGCTCAATGAGCGCGTCGCCGATCTCTACCAGCCCACGCACCCCGCCGTGCTGCGCCTCATAGAAATGACCGTCAATGCCGCGCGCAAGGCCGGCATCCGCGTCTGCATTTGTGGTGAGATGGCTTCCGACATCGAACTCACGCCCCTGCTCATCGGCCTCGGACTCAATGAACTCAGCGTCGCCTCCGGTCAGGTCGCCCGTCTGAAGCACGCCATCCGCAAGCTCAATGCCATCGAGTGCCAGGCACTCGCCGCCGACATCATGCAGCTCGGCAGCGCCCCAGAGATCCTCGCCAAAAGCCGCATGTTAGCCATCCAGCAGTATCCCGAGTTATTCGTGTGATAGGCGGCTATCGTTCCGCACAGAGTCATTCTGGAAGAGGCGGTAAGCCGTGCCAGGTTCCTTCACCCTGAAAACGGCCATGGATGGCCTAAGGAACACACAGAATACTCGGGAAAGAGTTTTCAGAAGGTGTAATTATTGAATACCTCTCTCTGTTACCTCCGTTGTCTCCTGTTAAGGAACTATCCATTTAGCTAACCAAGCAATTTGATGAAAAGAAACGCTTTTTGTAAAATAAAGAACACCAATATTTGTAAAATTACTGCAAATGATTGAAATAAAGATACAAATAAATAGATTCAATCTGCATAATTATTAACTGAATCTACAATTCAGCTATCTGTAATCAGATCATTAAATTCAATTGCTGAATCAAAATTAATTTATGCAGACAATGATAAATTTTTTCTTCCCGTTGAGAATCTTGAAGTTCTCACCAGGTTCGGTGGAGAGGATGCT